>NZ_MJIQ01000071.1:0-8792 GCF_001878775.1 Acinetobacter sp. AR2-3 | reverse complement strand
AATTGCTTCTTGATATAGATCGTGAGCTGTGTAGTCTTCACGCTCCAAAAAGCGATTTACACTGTCATGCGAGATATTATAAGTCTCGGCAAGTTGTGTGCAGCTAATAGAGTTTGGTTCTGTCATGAGAAAGCCCATATAAATGGGTAATGTACAAGTTGCTGTAGAAGCATGTTTAGTTCGTCTGATCACAGATACGTTATAAAGTAGTTTGAGACTTTTTTAAATCCGTCAATGCGTAAGTCCTATAGTCTATAAATACTTTTTTTAAAGGAAAGAGCATCACCTCAAATTTCTATTTGCAATAGTGTCATTTCAAGATAATTTCACTCTATAAAGATTTCGCCACATTCTCCAGCCATTGAGTGCCAGAAGAATAAAAATAAAATAAAGCACGGCGGTTAAATACAATGACTTATAGCTATACATGCCGACATAAATCACATCTAACACACACCATAATCCCCAGCTTTCAATATATTTTTTTGCCGCCCAATAACTTGCCACCAAGCTAAAAGAAGCCAACATGGAATCCAACCAAGGGAGTGATGCTGTGGTGAAATGAGCAAATAAGGCGCCAATCACCAGACCGGCGACAATACCCACAATCAGGCTATATACCCAGATTTTTTTATTCAAATAGCCAATCTGCACGGTGATAGCCTGGTCATGATTTTTCTTCGACCAGCTATACCAGCCATACAGTTGCATCAAGATAAATACGGCTTGTAATGCTGCGTCTGCAAATAAATTGACACGATAAAAAATAATCATATATAAAAATACAGCGACAATATTCACCAACCAGCAGACTTTATATTGTTTGGAGGTCAGCCAGACACCTAAAACGTTTAAAATGAACGCTGCAATTTCTATATTTTCCATAGCAATATAACCTGATTAAGCAGCCAATTTAGAAGTTCAGATTGAATGACAAGGTTGCTGTACGCGGCGAACCCAAGAATAAATAATCATCACCCAAAAATTCACCTGCATCACGCCAGTATTTCTTGTTGAACAGATTATTAATATTCAAGCGCAGCAATGCATCGGTCGTATTTAGCTTAAATTGATAAGCAGCGCCTAAATCAACCACACTATAACCTGCGACTTTCGCAGTGCCCTCTTTGTTGGCATATTTGCTTGAACTGTATTGGCTACCTGCCAGAACAGTGAAACCTTCGATGCCCGGTACGTTATAGCGAAGATGCGTTGCGAAACGAACTTCTGGCACGTTTTGCGCTTGATGATTGCCATATTCAACCGCTTCAACATTTTCTAAACGGGCTTTGGTCCATGTGAATGATGAGGTTAATGCCAAATCATCCGTTAATGCACCATTGATTCCCAACTCTAGACCACGACTATGCTGCTCGCCTTCTTGTACAAACATAAAGCCTGTGTCAGTTGATTTGCTATATTGATTGTCTTGGCGTAAATCAAATATCGAGGCAGTAAATAAAAACTGCTTGATCTGTTGTTTTAGACCAATTTCATATTGCTCTGAATAGATCGGCACTAGAGTTTCAGCAGCATTATCTGCAAACCAAGGCGCTGTCTTTCCATCTGACAAACCTTTCGCATAAGCGGCATACAGAGTCGTTGACTCTACTGGACTATAACTCACTGCAAACTGTGGTAAAAATTTGCCTAAATCGGTATCGCGTACCTTTACCTGATCTTCGTCATAAGCTTGTTCATCCAGCTCGATCCATTTTCCACCAACCAAAGTGCTCCAGTGTTCATTCCATTCGATACGGTCTAAGGCTGTGAATGCGGTTTGTTTACTTTTAAGCGCTTGATAATTTTGTCCAGCATTCGTTGTTGCTGGAACAAAATCCATGGTTTCTGTATAAATATTACCTACACCAATCCATTCATTGACACCAACAAAACGATCTCGCGATTTATTGGTTTGCGTAATATCAAAATTTAGATAATGTTGCGCCCAGTTGGTATCAATCACCCCATCCAATTTGACTTTAAATTGATTGGTCTTAAAGGTGTCATCTGGATTTTGATAGTCGTAAATATCGTAATGACCATTTGCATCAAAGGTGTTGCCTAAGCCATTATATTCACATACCGTGGCATAACATCCCCAAGCAAATGTCGAATAATCATCAACCTTGGATTTACTGTGCGCTGCAACAAGTCCCAAGTTCCAGTCATCATTCAAGGCATAGCTATATTTTAAACCGCTATTCAGACTATCGATCGTGACCGGTTTGCCCCAGCTCTGATAACCAAGCAATCGATCCCATTTCACATTTTCTGGGACTTTGCCATCGAGTAATTGATAACCTGGTACTGATCGTTGTTCTGAACGCTGTGCTTCAAGATCAAATTCCAATTTAGATTGCTCAGATGTTTTCCAATCTAAGGCCAATGCCGCTAAATAGCGTTCACCATCCACATGATCGACATAAGACTCCATCTGTTCATTCACCAGATTGATGCGATATCCGAATTGTTGCTCATCACCCAAAAAACCACCGACATCAGTTGCAACAGAAAACTGTCCATGCTGATCGGCAGAGAATGTCAGGGCCTGGATATCTTTAGGTCGCTTGGTGACATAATTGACCACACCACCCGGGGTCGACATACCACTTTGAATCGCGGAAATGCCTTTTAAAATTTCCACGCGTTCTTTGTTTTCAAGTGCAATGTTTTGTTCACCACGAATCACATTGCCATTAATGAGGTAACTAGATGCCAAATCGAGTGCAAAACCACGTGAGACAAAGTTTGGATAATAACCAATTGCAGCATAGCCATCACCGATGGCTGCATCATTTTTTACAACATCGGTCAGCACACGAGCATGTTGTTCAGCAATAAGACCTGCAGTCAAGATAGAGACCGATGCAGGTATTTTTTGCAGACTGTCCGTAGAAAATCCCTCAACATTCACTTTGGCACTCGAGTAAGGGGTGCTTTGATCAGCTGTGATGACAATCGTGTCAAGCTGTCGAACATCGTCTTCAGCATAAGTCAGCGGGGCTAAACAAAGCTGCGACAGAATGATCATATTTAAAGATCGAGTTAATACATTCTGTTTGAGTTGACGATTGTTCATACGAAACCTTATGTCTTTGAAATGGGTGATGATGCTGGATTTAGGGAGAGCAACTAAGAAGAGTGCAATTCGTGTTGAATGAGCCGGGTTAAAGTCTGGATAAATTGTTGACCTTGTTCGCCAAAGAACCAGTCCACATGACCGATAATCCAGTCGTAATAAGCCGCATCTGCATGGTTTAGGTTGTGCGTAATACCAACAAAATACTCCAGCTCTGAAAAAGCGAAATCCAAATGCACGATTTTCAGTAGTTCTGGCAGAATACTAAAATCTTCTTGTGGATGTGCTTCGGAAAAATAAGCGTGTAGAAAGGCGGTTAAACCAGCTTCATCAATCTGAGTATGTGGGTTCTGCTCTAATTCCAACCAATCAATGAAATTACGTTCAATCGTCACAGCCAGATCATAAAGTGCAGAGTTTCGGTCAGATAAACCAAAATCAATTACGGCAGTAATTTCAGCTTTGGCATCCGGCGCTGACCAAAACAGATTAGAAGCGTGTAAATCGTTATGGGTCCAAATTTTGCTTGCCTGTTGCAATACAGGCTGAATACGCTGGTGAACCTGTAAGATTCGATCTAAAAAGTAAGAATCTAAATTTTTATCGGCAAAATAACGGCTTAATTCTGAACTGTTTGCAATGCGCTGTTGAATGGCTGTAATGATATTTTCACTGTCTAAAAGCTGCTGATTGGAAACCAAATAAGATGCTGATCTGCCCTGCTGTTCGGGAAAATCCTGCATCGCCAGATGTAGTCTGGCTAGTAAAGCTCCTGCCTTGGCGGCATGTTCAGCATAGAAAAAAGGTTTCCAGGATTGCTGATCTGCATACAGATCTAAACCGGCTGCTTTTGCATAGACTTCATAGGTCCAGTCACCTAGCTCTAAAGCGGTCAGACCTTGATTTGATCTAATCAATGCTGCAACAGGAATTTCCTTGCAGGCTAAATGTTGAAGAACGGCATGCTCCTGTAAAATATCGCGGGCACGACGAAAGGAACAATGGCTGCGCTTAATCAAATACTGATGCGCGACTGCTTCATCCCTGCTCACAAAATCCTGCTCCACCTTGACCAGCGCCGCAGATGAAAATGGCCGGGGACTACACCACAAAATCTGAAAATGACCTTGTAAACAGGAATAGTGCTGCTGCAGGCTTTGTAATTCTGGATCAGAAATATGTGCCCAGTCTTTATTTTCCCAGGCATTGCCCATACCATGACCTAAATCATCGGTAACTATGGTCATCATCAATATTCCTGAGTCAGATCATCATGTGGTAATGGAAAATCATCGTTTAGGCGAACATGCAAACAGTATTTTTAAATACATTTAATATTTAAAGTACGTCCTAAAATTAAGTGGTACATACCAGTATTAAATTGGAGGCAAGTTTAGCCTTATAAATATAAAAATAAAATAGATCTCTCGCATAAATCAAAAAATGATCTTCTTTTGGGTTAATATTCGAACTACAGATTTCTTAGCATTCGCGCATAATCTATGGATGAAATATATCGATTCAAACAAGCTTTCTGATCCTCAGTTCAAGCGATAACATAGTTTTAAAATGCACCGTAATTCATTTTCATGACTTCACTAAGTAGCTCTTTAAATCCATGTTCATCAGCAGAAAATTCTACCAGTGATTCATTGTTCAGATCAGTAACACATGCCATGGTCGAAATGACCTGTACACTATGAGCGTTGAATTCGCCCAGGTATATTTTGTTGAATTACGTTTTTTTTATTAAGATATTTAAGGGAAAATTCTCACGGAAAAAATGTTTTTTATCACTGAACCATATACAAGTAGCTAAATTATCCTGCAATTTTTCAACCATCATTGGATGACTACCGTAAACTAGGTAAACAATATCACCAATATAGATATTATTCATCTTTAGTCAGCCAAGCATAAGATCAAAATTCTGAAACTTCTGATAAATAAATTAATGCCATCAATTGAGGACTTTTTTTAAACTGAGAAAGCGTTTATAAAGTCCAATTAAGTCCTTGTCCCATTTCATAAATAATGAATATTAATGCAATTACCATTAGTGAAATCACAATGGCTTCGACCTTAGTGAGCATCTTAAATTCTCCACCTTTCATCTTTTATATAATAAACAAAGTGAACAATAAATAACAATAAGGTTACAAAAAAATTACTGGATGTTACAAAGATAGGGCTGGTAAAGAAAAATCTCTCAGAGGAGGTGCTAATTCTTTTCAAACTTAACCTTATGTACTGGGCGATGTCCTATATAAGACTCATGACCTACTGCGATCATATCAACACCACCTTCTTCTTCTAAACTTAATAAGAAAGTATGGACACCCTGCATGTCATTTAACTCAATATTATTGCTGATCCATTTCATCGTACCTGGTTCCATATTGTTTATTTCTTCTTGGATTTTATTGTAGGGGGGATTACCGCAGTTGACCATTTGCTATGCTCTTTTTATAATTTGCCATTAAATTATTTCGCTATAAAAGATTTTTAAGAAAATCGGTCTGTATTTGGCCAATTAACGCTACAAAAAAAACTCATCCGATAAGTATTCTTACCTAAACCCAAGGTTCTATAACTTGGATCCTGAATATCTTACATACGCAGACATAGCTCATACATCGGAATTTAAACTTAGCCTCTACACTGAAATTAAGTTTTAGAAACATAGAGGAAATTCAGATGGAAAAGTATTCAAAGATTCTAATCCTGAGCTTATTTGGATTTACTGGAACAGTAGCTATTGCAGATGAATCCATTCCAATAGAAGCAACTGCCGCCGCCGAAGCACAACAGGTTGCTTTAGATTATGGAAATGAGAAAGACAAAAAATCTGAATCATCTGAAAGCCCTTAATTAAAGGAATGCCGGTCAGTTAAGAAATTGACTGGCATTTTCTTGGGTATTTCTGTGGTGTCCCTTTCATAACTCGTGGGCAACTCCTCACTCCCTCTCAGGCAAAACATATCTCTTAGATTTTTCCAGTAAACTTTCTAAATGTTTAGGTAAATTACCTGCGGAGTCTAAAGAGTCGAATCTTAATATATTCAGAATGCCAATAGATGCAATATGAAAGCTGGTTCTCAAAGGACTGACTTTTGCACGTTGAGCCATATGTTTCATTGTCTTCTTAGAATATTATAGGCAATACCCCCCATAATTCTTGATAAACTAAATCAGGTTGCTTGCTCCTCAAATGCTTGCCCTCCTGTAAATCACTTTTGATTTCTCGGTAACACATTTTTATTTCCCAGCGCTGAGCATAAAGCTTCGCCAAGCCTATCAGTGGATATGTCTTTGGGTCCATTAATAAAGTGATATAACGTCTAATTTTCCCTGCCTGCTTAACCTCAATCAAACGCGCTTCCCAATACCCTGTTGCCATTAGAGGCCAAAAGCCGCTGTAAACTGGATCCTGAACTAAAAATCTATAATCAGGAAATCAATAAAGAAGAATAGAAATTAAGTATGGATTGGCAGTCTAAAAACTTTCAAAATGCTTTCAGAACGTTATCGCAATAGAGCTAAAAGCCCCCCTTTTGAGATTCAATCTAGTTGCTGGAATTTATAATTTGCAACTGAGTAAGAATGATTTATGAAGGCGGTCTAATGCTAATCTAAGAAAATAAAAAAAATCCTAAAACCATTTAACTTCTTAGGATTTGAATGGGCAGGATATAAATATAAGCTTATGCGTGAATATCTAGGGTCATTTCAATTTTGTCCTGTGACCAGATTTCGATGTCATATTCAATCACTAGATCATCTGATTTTGAAATACGTTCAATATAAGTGGCAGTTTGACTTAAAGGAATACCCAAGTGCTGGCTCTCAAAATGAGACACACCGGTATTTTTAATTTTTAACTGGCTACTCGTGTAATCGTATTCAAAGTGATTTTTAATGACATCTTGGACCGAAGTAATCACATCATAATTCAGCACATCTGCAAACAGCGCAACAGGTAGATAATTATATTCTAGGAGTACCGGTACATCATCAGCATAACGTAAACGGATAATTTCAATAAAGCCGAGTCTTCTAGTGGCTTCACTAAAAACATCACTGTGATCAAATCGCTCCAGCTGCCTGGTCGAGATCAGTTCTGTTCTGGCATTAAAACCCTGTGCCTTCATATAAGAACTAAAATTTTCAATTGAGTTTGGATAGTATTGAATTTTTTTATTACTCACAAACCAGCCGAGATTTTGCCGTTTGAAAATTTTATCTTCGGCACGAAGCTGTTCATAGGCCTTACGCACTGTTTCCCTTGAACAGTCAAACTTTAATGCCAAGTACCGTTCCGATGGAATCATTTGATTAGAACTGTAATTTTTCAATTCAGCCTCAATCAAATCTCTGATTTCCATATACTTCATTCAGTGAATCCAGTGAGTGCTCATAAGTGATAAAGATAGTACTAAATTAAAGAACAGAGGAAAATTGAAAACAAGGTACAGATCAGTAAAAAGATGCATTCCCTTGTCTTAATGAGAATCTTTACCAGCATGATTGATACCTGATTCTGAGAGAATATCGTTTCAATCCCCACTTTTACAATCAATGCAAAATGTAATGATATCTCCCTACATTTCTGATTTTATTTCTTCATGCATTATCGACTAAGACAAATTTAAAGATAAGGTTATGTTTAAAGCTATTGAGGATTTAAAGAAAAAACTAGATCAACGTCGCCCTCTCTCCGTCAATTGTCAAAAATTTACAAGATGATCTTATTGTCCGTTGAACCTATCATTCGAATGCAATTGAAGGAAATATACTCTTTCTTTTAAAAACTAAAGTAGTGTTAGAAGGCATTAAGAGAACACTTCGAAGTGATCAACCATAGAAATGCAATTTACTATGTTGAAGATATCATTCGAAAAAAAAGAGCCGTTTTCTGAATGGCAGATTCGTAATATCCATCAGCTCATTCTAAAAAACATTGATGATGACAATGCTGGACGCTATCGCCAGCAAAATATATTGATCTCGGGTGCTACGTCTACCCTGCCTGATTACACTTTATTAAACGACAAGATGGCTCAATTAATCGACTGGTATAATAATGACGCACACAAATTTCATCCTATCGAACGTGCAGCCAAAGTACACGCTGATTTTGTTGGTATTCATCCATTCATTGATGGCAATGGCCGTACATCACGTCTTTTAATGAATTTAGAATTACTAAAAGCTGGTTATCCACCTTGTGTCATCACTGTAGAAAATCGACTGGCTTACTATGAAGCTCTTGATCAATGGATGACTTATGGAAAAACTGAAGCGTTTATCCAATTAATTTCGGATGCTGTATTAGAAGGGTTTAAACCTTATCAGGTCATTTTAGGACTATAGTTATTTTATTCAAATGTCACTGAATGAAGAAATGGAGAGTTATTTTTACTCTCCATTTGTCTTAAATATGATGCCAGTAAACGATGCTTCTCAGCCTTTATCATCTATGAGAACACAATTTCAGGCAACCGAATCACTTAATGCACTAGATCTCTTGCGAAAGTCGTTATTGCAAGTTCATCCGGTTTACCAGTGCAGCGATTAAGTTAATGCGTAAACCGAATCTTTTCCGTCTATTTCGATAGCGTTCACTTAGTATTCTAAATCTTTTCAATTGACTGTTAATATGTTCGATTACAACTCGTATTTTTCCAATCATTTTATTGTAATTTTTCTC
>NZ_MJIQ01000070.1:0-4380 GCF_001878775.1 Acinetobacter sp. AR2-3 | reverse complement strand
TCTCTATTTGCAACAGTGCCCTTTGAAGGGTGTTTTAGTGCAGCGAATGAAATGCAAGATATCCAACGCATGGCACAGGAAGCAGTTGAAGTTCACTTTGATGGTGAAGATATTCCATTGCCTGCACCATCAAGCCCAGAACAATGGTTAGGTGATGAGAGATTTGAAGGTGGTTTTTGGTTATTGGTTGATATTGATACAACAAAGGTAAGCACAAAGTCCGTTCGTATTAATATCAGCATGCCAGAAGCTTTAGTAAAACGTATTGATGCTGTCGCAAAAAAACAACATTTGAGCCGTTCAGCATTCTTAGCAAAAAGTGCAGAAATGGCATTGCATCAGTAAAATAAACAATATGAGAGACCCAGCCTGAGTGCTGGGTTTTTATTTTGAGGTAGCTAGGACAGACAAAGTACAAGCTAAACAAGACTTAGAATATTGCAGTACTGAGCTGTCTAAGTATCAAAATCTCAGTAGATCTGGACTCAAACGTCATCAAATGATTGCGATTGATGAAATCATGATTGAGCTTAAAGAGCGAATTAAAAATGAAATCCCTCGGGAATTTCTATCACTAAAATTAGCGAGTTAACTGTCCGTTTTTACGGGGGCCAATACAGAAGTGTATCTAGTGAATAGCGTTTTCGGTCTCTAAGCACTTTTTAAAGGGGACATCATCGACTCAAATTTCTATTTGCAACAGTGCTGTTTTAAGTGGGGGCTATTACAATCAGTCAGTTTGTATCACTTATAGTGAGTCTCTTCTAGAGCTCAGCCTTGCAATCAGCTGGTTATTCAAGTGGTTACTTAAATCTAGATATTGATAAAAATATAATTAAAAAACAATAATATAAAAATTCATATGATGCGTATGATACGCATCACATAAATATTGCTTAAATTTGCTATAATTGAATTGAGTAGTGTCATTTATGGTTAGGTTAAATATTCATGAGTCTTACGGAAGTTAAGGTACGCCAGGCTAAGCCAAAGGAAAAAATTTATTTTCTGGCAGATGATGACGGCTTAAGTTTGAAGATAGAACCAAATGGACGTAAATCTTGGAGTTACCGCTATTCACTTGCAGGGACAAATAAACGTCCTCGCATGAAGTTGGGCGAATATCCTGTAATGTCCTTGAAAGAGGCCAGATCAGTCCGGGATGAATATAAATTTAATGATTATGAAAATAAACCGCTGCATAAAAAATATATCAAAAATTTTCAGGATATTTGTGAAGAATGGTTAGAATTTAAAATTAAAAATTCCTTTGAAGATGAACCACGATGCGGTGTAATTCAGCTTGCAAAAAAATGTTTAGATCAGGATATTTATCCAAATATTGGACTAGCGCCATTTATTGAAGTTAAAAGATATGATCTGGTTAAAATTATTAAAAATATAGAATCTCGAAATGTCAAAGAACCTGTAAAGAAAGCTTATAGTTATTTAAATCAGATTTATGATTATGCCGTAGCAATGGGGTATTGTGAATATAATATTGCACATGGACTTCATAAAATATTAGTCAATAATAAGATTAAGAAAAATTATCCTCATTTGAACTCAGATGAACTATCTAATTTCTTAGCTAGATTAAATCAGATTAATACAGATCCTATCATTAAAAAAGCCCTATTATTTAAATTATATACAGGCGTACGTGGTGGAGAATTACTGCTTTGTGAACCGCATCACTTCGATCTAGATAAAAAAATATGGAGAATACCAGCCTTACATATTAAACAATATAGAAGAAAGGTTATTTTAGGTCATGATATTCCTGAATTTTTAGTTCCACTATCTGATCAAGCACTTGAAGTTGTGAAATCAGCACTCGTTTGGTCTTATGGCGAAAAATATGTGTTTTCTAGCCCCCGGAATAATAATAAACCTATTCATTTTAATACCCTGAACTTGATTATCAGAAAAATGGGATATACTAAAAATGAATTAACTTCTCATGGGTTACGCTCAACATTTAGTACCATACTAAATGAATCTGGTTTATTTCAATCAAATTGGATTGAAGCACAGCTATCTCATACTGATAAAAATAGAACTCGTGCCAGCTATAATCATGCAGAATATTTTAATCAGCGTATGGAAATGATGCAATGGTGGGGAGATTTTATTGATAGTTGTACTATATAGTTATAATGGTTGTGAAGAGAGATAAAAGCCATAAGGATGGACTGCTAACTTTTATATATGCTGTGCCTTCATATTGTGATAAGTTAATATTTATGTTTGTGTACCTAATCAGTATCATAATCTTAAAATAGAATTTTTATTTCTATTTTGGATTTAGAATCGCACTTAGAATAAGAAGCTTTATATTAAAATGGATTGACTATAATTTTTAAAGAATCTCTTTAGTTTAATATTTTAATACGCTAGTTAAGCGTAAACTAAAATATGGAGATCTTAAGTTTCTCTAGGCAATTTAAATGAAAAGGAACGGGAGTTAATAGTATGAGTCAAGACCCTAAAAAATGTCCTGTTACCCACCTGACTACTGAAGCTGGTGCCCCTGTGGTCGACAACCAGAACAGTATGACGGCAGGTGCGCGTGGACCTTTACTTGCCCAAGATCTATGGTTGAACGAAAAATTAGCAAACTTCGTCCGCGAAGTGATTCCAGAGCGTCGTATGCACGCTAAAGGTTCAGGTGCCTTTGGTACCTTTACTGTGACCAACGATATTACCCAATATACCCGTGCTAAAATTTTCTCTGAAGTCGGCAAAAAAACCGAAATGTTTGCGCGTTTCTCAACGGTGGCTGGTGAACGTGGTGCGGCCGATGCAGAACGTGATATTCGCGGTTTTGCCCTGAAATTCTATACCGAAGAAGGCAACTGGGATCTGGTCGGTAATAACACCCCGGTGTTTTTCCTGCGGGATGCGCGCAAGTTCCCTGACCTGAATAAAGCAGTCAAACGTGACCCGAAAACCAACAAGCGCAGTGCCACCAATAACTGGGATTTCTGGACATTATTGCCTGAGGCCTTGCATCAGGTGACCATTGTGATGTCGGATCGCGGTATTCCTGCTGGCTACCGTCATATGCATGGTTTTGGCAGCCATACCTTCAGTTTTATCAATGCCCAAAATGAACGCTTCTGGGTGAAATTCCATATGCGTACCCAGCAAGGCATCCAGAACCTGACCGATGCTGAAGCAGCAGATTTGATTGCTAAAGATCGTGAAAGTAGTCAGACTGACCTATTTGATGCCATTGAGCGTGGTGAGTATCCAAAATGGAAAATGTACGTTCAGATCATGCCGGAACTGAAAGCTGAAACAGTGCCTTATCATCCATTTGACCTGACCAAAGTCTGGCCGAAGGGCGATTATCCACTGATTGAAGTCGGTGAATTCGAACTGAACCGCAATCCGGAAAACTATTTCCAGGATGTAGAACAGGCAGCCTTTGCACCTAGTAATCTTGTACCGGGCATCAGCTACTCACCAGACCGTATGTTACAGGCACGTTTAGTGAACTATGCCGACGCAGCACGTTACCGTGTTGGTGTGAATCATTCACAGGTTCCGGTCAATGCTGCACGTTGTCCTGTACATTCGAACCGCCGTGATGGTCAGGGCCGCATGGATGGCAACTATGGTTCATTGCCACATTACGAGCCGAACAGTTTTAACCAGTGGCAGGAACAACCTCAGTTTAAAGAACCAGCATTAAAGATTACCGGTGATGCTGATTTCTGGGACTTCCGCGAAGATGACAATGACTACTTCAGCCAGCCACGTGCCCTGTTCAATTTGATGAATGATGAGCAGAAACAAGCATTGTTTAATAACACGGCCGCAGCGATGGGTGATGCGCTAGATTTCATCAAATACCGTCACATCCGCAACTGTTATGCTTGCGATCCAGCTTATGGGCAAGGCGTTGCTAAGGCCTTAGGTATGACTGTAGCAGATGCCCAAGCGGCACGTGAAACCGATCCCGCTAAAGGACTGCCAAGCTTTCTTTAATTTATTTTACATCCTCTTCCTCTTTTAAGGGGGGAGAGGAGGTAAACTATGGAACATAGCATAAGAAGGTGAAAATCTTATGCCTTGACTTCCTCACCTCCCTAAACGGAGGTGATTCCTACTGCTAGACGCTTAAGCCCAAGCGCAAGTATGTTCTTAGAACGGCTTTGTTGCACAAAGCTATTCTTGAGGGCTTCTTTAGCAATATAATTTCCAGATGAAGAAGCCTGCACCTAAAACTTACCGTACAACCAATTGGTCCTCGTATAACCAAGCTTTAATCAAGCGAGGAAATATTTCCTGTCTCTTATACACATCTGACGCTGCCGACGATCTTACGCGTTCTCTTTTTCTGTTACTGCCCGTACATTTATAACATCACAG
>NZ_MJIQ01000069.1:0-46699 GCF_001878775.1 Acinetobacter sp. AR2-3 | reverse complement strand
TTAGTGTTGTTAAATAAATACAGTGAATACAGTGTCGGTTTTACTCTCAGTAGCGTCATAAGTTATTTACGTCGTTGTTTTTTTTTTTTTGTCTCGTGGGCTCGGAGATGTGTATAAGAGACAGTCATGTTTGAATTCGCCAAGTTTTATAATTTTAGATTATGAAGAGGCTGTTCTAAAAGGATATTTGGAAAGATCAGGGGCATATTGTGTAGAAACAATGCAGACATGTTTGGATAAAATGTTGAGTGTACAGGGGGATTATGAGGTGTATAAAGATTGGCTCAAAAATAGAAAGCTCAAAACTCCAAAGGTAGGATATTTTTAAAAAACAGGAAATAAATAATTGTAATATTTTTATTAAGCTAAATAACTAAAGTAATATCTAACTTTACATTGGTTGGAAAAGTGGTTAAAGTAAAATGCCCAAACAATCCCGCTTCCTCTGTATTGGTGGTTTCCTCAACGGAACGCAGGTCAAAGACCAAGGTGATAACTTCACCTGTGTTGAAAATACCAAACAAGTGACTTATCACAAACGTGAAATCTTCCATCCTGATTCATGGGATCATGACTATTATGTTTGTGAAACCACGACTGAGAAACAAGCTCGAAACTGGGTCTATGACATTGAGTCAAAATAATATTTAATTCGATAAAGAAAGACATGGGTTGGCGTTATCGTCAGCCCATTTTTATATACGTTTTAAAATATTCAGACAATAAAAAGCCCCATGGTTAGGGGCTAGTCGTATATAGGTCAAGCCCATATACTGTAAGAGGCTCATCTCAAACTGAGAGTATTAGAACACAGCAGCCTGCAAATAACCATCTAAATCTGATTTAAACAGTCAATTGTTGTTCAATCACCGGCCATAAATTCTGATGCGATTTCTTGAACATCAGCATATGACCAATGGTTTTATAGGCATAACTTTTAGGTCTAAGTTCAATTATCTGGGTTTTTGCGTTTGGATATAAACGCAGTAAATCTTTCACGTTGGCTTCCGTGGCAATTTCATCATCCGATGACCAGATTGAGGTAATCGGGCAGGTGACTTGAGCATGATAATCATGGGATGGTGCAATATTTTTACCAATCGCGTTGATTACATAACCCGGTTTACTACAGAACTGCGCCCATTCTCGTGCCACATCTTTAGGCAGGTTTTCACCCATACCAATCGCTTGAGTCGGGCCATAGCCTTTAGTGATGCGTGCCAGTGGGAAAATAACATTAAACATCACTGGCGCAAGTAACTTGGTTTTACCTTTGAGTCCTTTCACATGTCCAGTAGAGCCAGAGACGGCCACCACTTTTGCGACTTTATCGTAATTTGGCACAATACCTAAAAGCTGACCATCGGCACTATGTCCAAGTAGTATCACTTTTCTTGCATTGGTACGCGTTAATAAAGCATCAATCGCGGCCGGTATATCCAGTTGACCCCATTGCACAATACTGGCTTTTGAATTTTTCAACGGGCCATGTAGTGAATCACCAATCCCCCGGAAATCAAAGACCATAACGGCATAGCCTTGAGCTTGTAACCACACACAAAACTGATGATAAAACTGTTTAGTAATGCCAGTTGCCGGACAGACTAATACTGGAAGTTTTTCAGTTTCAGAAATAGCTGCATAAAAACGTGCACTTAAGCGATAGCCATCCTGACACTGGAGAGTCAATGTTTCAAATTCAGACATACGATACACTATGATTTTTATAATCCTGATGAAGCTTTTACTGTATAGATTTTTAGCAGGGTAGCTCGGGGAAAACATGACTTAAAAGTCAGTAAAATAATAGAGATGGAATAAAATTATGCAGCTAATGGAACTTGAGCTGGCCGTTAAAATCGCCATTATTTTTAGTGGAATATTTTTGTGGGTCGGGATGTTCACCGGCGTCTGGAAATATTGGCAGATTCGTCAATCGCCTCAGTCACGCGCACATTATTATGTCGATATTGCCCATCGCAGCAGCCTGCTTTATGCGCCCGCGACCTTAATTCTGGCAGTGCTGGCCTATTGTTCAGTGTTGCCGAGTATGGTGAATCTGATTTGCGTACTGGTCAATATTGTATTTTTCAGTTTTTCTATTGGGGCTTATATGCTGCATGGTTTCCTGCAAGACACAACGAATCAGTTTAAACAGCCGCATCAGCTGGGTAAGTTTCATTTGCCAGGAAGTTTAATGACTTTCGCCATGCTAGGTTTAATTGTCGCAGAATTGGGCGGGACAGGGATTTTGGTCTATGGAGCATTTGCGGGATTATTCTAATCTTCTTTTTATAGTTATTCTGAAAGGATGCTGGAATGACTGAAAATTAAAACACTTTTTTCACCAGATGGATGACTGGCCATATCATCCATCTGGGCTAATTTAAAATTTGATTATCGGTATTTCTGGTCTATGGCAGCCCATAGGAAAAATGCAGCTGAGACAATCAGTGCATAGCCAAAGTATTCAAGTTTTAAATTACCTTGAATTAAGCAATGGACGGTTAAAGTCAGCATGAGTGCAAAAGTGGTGCATATAAATGTCACCAGATTGGTGTTGTTGGCTTTAAGAGCGTCAATGAAGACTTGCTTGTTGAAATGTAATGATAACATCTCCATCCCTCCCATTTATTCATATTATTGAAGATTAAAGCAGATTTAATCAGTCAGAATTGAATATATAGTTGTACTGTTTAATTTGGACCTTTGCAACTGCTGTGGCAGGCTTTTACAGTCAAAATGCTCATCTTTAGTCGTATAACTACATAATCACTTGATTAGGCAAGAATTATATTTTCAGATTTCACCTCCAGCTAATTTTGGAAATAAGATGTAGTCATCATTTGATTAATGCGACCAGATAGAAAATGCAAATTCTACGCCAAAGATATGTAGTGTTAATCAATACTTTGTAAGCCTGCGTATGACTCGGAGGGGGACTTGGTTTAAGTTGGCAACAATAAGTATCTAAAATCAGGAAATTAAAAGTTCTGTTTATATTTATATAAAAAATAAAATAATTAAAGTTCAATTCTATACATCATATTTTATAGAAAATCTTAGTATCAAGATTTACAGTGGTGATTTGATGTCATTATTAAGAAACAATAAATGTCCGTTTGGGTAAAACCTGACAATTATTGATCACGCTCAAACCGGATTTTGGGTAAAAATACGATTTTTCAGACATCCTAGAAATTTTAGTTTCTAATACGGTCAATCACAGCTGTAATCAGCAATACAATCATGGATGGAATAAACCAGGCCAGATTCTGTTCTGATAGAGGTAAATTTTGCAGTAATGCAGCCAATTCAAAACCAGCAACTTTTAATCCGTCAAAAATACCAAAGATCAAGGCTACCAGGGTCACTGGCGCAATCACATGAGATGGTTTCTTGAAGAAGCTCGCACAGAAGCTCAGCATAATGACGCTAATTGCAGGCGGATAAATCGCGCTTAAGACTGGAACCGAAACAGCAATCAGTTTGGTTAAACCTAGGTTTGAAATCACCAGTGAGAAGCCCACCAGAATAAAGACAAAGATCTTGTATGGAATCTTGGTCAAGCTGGAGAAATACTCAGCGCAGGCACAGGTCAGACCAATTGCAGTGACCATACAGGCAATAAAAATCATGCCAGACAGGAAGTAAGCGCCCATATCGCCAAAAGCATGTTGTACATATGCATGCAGGATAATGGCACCGTTGGCTGCATTTGGTGCAATCTCATGGCTACCCAGTCCAAGTTTAAACAGACTTAAATACACCAGAGTTAAACCAATACCAGAAATAATGCCGGCATTAACCGCATATTTGGTAATCAGTTTTTTATCCGTTACACCACGTGAAGTAATGGCTTTGACAATCACAATACCGAAAACTAAAGCGCCCAAAGTATCCATGGTTAAATAACCATTTACGAAGCCTTCAGTCACTGGACTGGTAACGTAATTATCGATCGCTGCAGGCGGATTGCTGGCAGGGATCATCACGGCTGCTACACCCAAAATTATCAAAGAAATAATTTTAAGTGGTGACAGGAAATAGCCGACGGTATCCAGAATCTTGTTTGGATATAAAGATACGATGGTCACCACAGCAAAATAGATGATGCTGTAAATGAGCAGGCTGCCAGATTCATTGCCAAAGTAAGATGAAAAACCGATTTCATAAGAAACGGTTGCGGTACGCGGCGTCGCAAATAAAGGGCCAACAGCTAAGTAACAGATTACAGTCAGCAAGATGCTGGCTGCTTTGCCAAGAGGCGAGCTTAGTGCCTGAATGGAACCTTCAACGCGAGACAACGCAATAATGGTAATCACGGGTAAGCCGACTGCTGTAATAAGGAAACCTAAAGCAGCGAGCCATACGTGTTCACCGGCTTGTTGAGCCACAATCGGTGGGAAGATAATGTTGCCCGCACCAATAAATAGTGCAAAGGTCATAAAACCTAGGGCGACAATATCCCGGGTACGCAGACTTGTCATAAAGGGAGATCAATAGAACAAAAGAAAGCGATTTTAGTGTATATGTCCAATTTTTTGGAGTTTATTTTAAGGCTGGAAGCCTTGATTCTAGTGAGTTTGCGGATCACATAACCGGTCATTCAAATCTTGGTAGAAATATATGTTTGATAATTCGCTGAAAAATATATTTTTCCTTACAAGCTCAAAAAATATCTGCACTTGATATCAAAATATGTCAGTTATTGTTTGTACAAATAAGCAGCAGTGAAAAGTCCTATTTCAAGGAAAATTGCTGTGCCGAAACTCAACAACTGCGACATATTTCGCAAAAAAGGGATTATAATTCAGGGATTCATAGTGAGGATAGGTATATGCGCGCTCCAGCGATTAGTCTTAAAACTGAGCAAGATGTTGAAAAACTGCGGATATCTGGGCGTTTGGCTGCAGAGGTTTTAGCGATGATCGGGGAGCATGTCAAGCCAGGTGTCACGACTGAATATCTGGATGATCTCTGTCATGATTTTATTGTAAATACATTAAAAGTGACGCCAGCCAATATTGGCTATTATGGCTATACCAAAACCACCTGTATTTCACTGAATGAAGTGGTTTGTCACGGCATTCCATCATCAAAAGTCGTTCTTCAGGATGGCGATATTATCAATATTGATGTTGCCATTATTAAAGACGGTTATTTTGGTGATACAAGCCGGATGTACTATGTTGGAACTCCTTCTCCAGAAGCCAAGCGACTGGTCAATACCACCTATGAAGCCATGGTGGCCGGGATTCATGCGGTGAAGCCGGGCGCGACTCTAGGTGATATTGGTTATGCCATTCAAACGGTTGCACAGCGTGAAGGTTATTCTATTGTGCGCGAATATTGTGGTCATGGCATCGGCAAAGTCTATCATGAGCAGCCAAACATTCTGCATTACGGCCAGCCGGGTCAGGGCATTAAACTGGTTCCGGGCATGGTGTTTACCATTGAGCCGATGGTGAATATGGGAAAAGCCCGCGTCAAAGAGCTGAAAGATGGCTGGACTGTGGTCACCACGGATAAATCCTGGTCTGCGCAATGGGAACATATGGTCTATGTCACCGAAACCGGGTTTGAAGTGTTGTCGCCTTGGCCTGAAGGCACAGGTGAGTATCCGGAGATTTAAAATATTGATTGCATGATCTTTATTTAGATAATCCACTTACATAAATTACAACTCACTCGTGCTTGTTGACGAAAAAATACAAAACACTACATTAAACAGTGGTTTAGGGTTTTATATCTGATTAAAATAAGAGTCAGATACATAGGTTACCTTTTTTTCGCTCACTATGCTGTAGTGAAAGTTTCTCTAGCTCATTTTTCCCCAAGAATGAGCTATTTTTTTGTCCAGTTTTCCTCAACAGCATATCACTTAGCGCTGATTTAATTCAGCAACCAGATAGTCAATAAAGACCCGTACTGCGGGCAATAAACCGCGACGTGAAGGATAAACCACATGGAAAATACCATGCGGCGCTTTCCAGTCAGGGAGTACCCGAACAAGTTCACCACTTGCCACGTAATGCTCGACCACGTTATCTGGTAACAAAGTAACGCCTGATCCTGACGCGGCCAATTGTGCCAGCATATTTAAGTCAGAACCCATAACGGTTGGACTGACACGAATTTTTTTCTGTTCCTGCTGTTCATTTTGTAAGGTCAGAAACTGTTCGGTATGATCTTCAGCCATACTCAGGATTTTATGTTCAGCCAGTTGCTCAGGGGTTTTCAGTTCACCAAATTCATTTAAATAACCCTGACTGGCGAATAGATGCTGCTCAATTTTTTCAAACTGGCGGATCACCAGATTCGGATCATCATCCAGGCTGGAACGGACACGTAAGGCCAGATCAAAGCCTTCATTGATAATGTCGACCCGGCGATTGGTGATCATCATCTGGACTTTAATTTCAGGATATTTTTTCAAAAAATCCGGCAGAATTTTTGCCAGTTCATTCTGTGCAATAGACACTGGTAGACTGACTTTAATGGTTCCGCGTGGTTCGGTACTCAAATGGTCGACCAGATCATGCGCTGCCTGTGCAGCACTCAGCATGACTTGGGCATGCCGGTAAATATTCATGCCGATATCGGTGACAGCAAAATGACGCGAACTGCGCTGAATCAGACGTACGCCCAGGCGCTCTTCCAGATTAAACACCCGGCGGCTAAGTTTGGATTTGGGAATATCAGTTGCACGTTCGGCTGCACTAAAGCCGCCATGTTCCACCACCTGAGCGAAACAATAAAAGTCATCCAGATCAGACAGCATGGTTTAATTCCATTCTTGCAACGATAAGCTGATTAAAAATTGATTGTTGCATACTGTCAATCAGAGAATGTAGTGCATAAAGATTTTAATTCGGGGATTTCAGTAAACCTAGCAGTGTTTGCATGCCATCGGTCGCGTTTTGGGGGATTTTGTAAAACTGTGCAGGCAAATACTGCTGCTCGGCTTTCGGGTCGATGTAATAGGCCTGACAGTACGCAGGAATATCATGAATTAACCCGGCGACCGGATAAACCTGTAGGCTGGTGCCAATCACCACAAAAATATCGGCATCCTGTACACAGTCTTGGGCTTCTTCATACGCGGGCACGGCTTCGCCAAACCAGACCACATGCGGACGTAACGGATAGCCTGCCTTACAAAAGTGTTGATTTAAATCTAATTCAGCACCTTCAATTGGATAAAACTCGGTCGTGCTTTGTGCATCGGGGCCTGAGCTTTTGGCCAGACGAATATTGCCATGTAAATGGATCACCTTGGAGCTGCCGGCACGTTCATGCAAGTCATCAATATTCTGGGTGATTACATGCACATCAAACTCATTTTCAAGATCGGCAATTAATTGATGTGCGGCATTCGGCTGTGCTTCCAGAATGTTTTTACGGCGGGCATTATAAAAGCGTTGCACCAGTTCTGGATTTTTGGCCCAAGCTTCAGGTGTCGCGACCTCTTCAATCCGGTATTGTTCCCAAAGTCCATCACTGTCGCGAAAAGTATGAATGCCACTTTCGGCGCTCATGCCTGCACCGGAAAAAGCCACCAACTTTTTCATTGTTCTATCTCCTGAATCTTTAGGCAGCTGAAGTGCTAGATTGTGAATTTTCATTTAAAAAGATGCCAAGTTCTCGGGCAAATTTTAGCGGTTCAGTCAGTAAAGGTGTATGGCCGGATTTGCTGAAAAGTATCTGTTTGGCCTGAGGCAGGCTTTCTGCAATCAGGTGCTGACCTTCAAAAGGATATAGCTTGGATTGTACGCCGCTAAAGAAAGTCACCGAACAGCTGAGCTGGGCCAATGCCTCTCGGTAATCCTCACGATGGTATAAATAATTGTTGATATACCACGCCATATAATCCACCCGGCTGGAAGGCATTAACAGACTTTGCAGGCGAGGTTGATTCAAAATGAATTCGAAAGCTTTCAGACTATATTTTTGTTGATTTTGTAGCTGAATAAATTTTAGCCATAGGGCGGCAATTTGTTTACGGACAGAAACGTCAAGATCACGGATCAATTCAACTTGCTGATATTGCGTAAGTAGGACAGAGAGCTGCTGCAGGATGTCGATAAATTCCTGATAACGTGGACCAAAAAGACCAAAATCCCAGGCATCATCGACCGGAATTTTGGGAGTCTGATCAATGTGCAAATAAGCAGAAATCTGACTGGCAAAGTTGTCATAATGCATGCCGTGCATTGCGGTGGTTGCACCCATGGAATAGGCAATGACGATGACTTGATCTAATTCTAGCTGGGTCAGAACTGAACGCACATCCAGCCAGTGACTGGAAATTGCATCCCTATCTGGCGGAATTTTACAGCGACTGGAAGCCCCAAAGCCGCGCCATTCTGGAATAATGAAACAGAAATTTTTCTGATGCGGATAAAGAAAAGCTTTCCATTGCCAGCTCAGCATGCCAAGTCCCGAGAGCACCAGTACAGGCTGTCCCTGACCATATTCGCGTACAAATAGCTGTTCACCATCGGGCATGCGATAAAAGGGCATGTGTGTCTCCGTATTTAGAATTATTTTGCGTCAAATTGTTTGAGTCGCGGAATGACTTGTTCCAGCCAGGAAATCCAGCCCAGTTCCTGATCAATCCCCAGTTGCAAAATCATTTTATGAATATACAGGGTACGGTCAGTTTCGTCCGCTTCGGCAAAGTCCTTGGCAAAAATCTGCTGATAGGTTTTCAGTTTTTCTTTATGCAGTTCTAGATGGCGTTCCAGCTCTGCCAAGGTGTTATTGCCACCAAGCTGGGCTTCGGCACGTAAACGCACCATCAGTTCTTCGCGCAGTTGTGCCGGTGGGCTTTGTTGCAGCATCCAGTTGGCCAGTTCTTCCCGGCCCAGACGTTCCACTTGATAAGTCTTTTTGCGGCTATTGGAATCTTCCTCTTCTATCGTCGAAATCCATCCTTTTTGCAGCATGGCATTCAGCTCGCGATAAATCTGCTGATGAGTGGCATTCCAGAAGAAGCCCATGGATCGGTCAAAACGGCGGGCCAGTTCGATTCCGGTGCTGGGCTTTTCAATCAGGCTGGTCAATAAAACATGCGCTAAAGACATAAGCGTCTCAAAAAAGTGACTCAGGATTATTATGCAACATGTTGCATAAAAATCAATTCTGGCATATAAATTAGTGCAACAAGTTGCATTAAACTGGAAAGTTTGAGGGATCAAACTGCCAGTTGCTAAAACAATAGCCAGCCTAAACGCACGCTCAGGAGTTGAAATGTCTAAATATCCGAATTTACTTGCCCCATTGAACTTGGGTTTTACCACGCTTAAAAACCGCGTGTTAATGGGTTCCATGCACGTTGGTCTTGAAGAGGCACCCGGCGGATATGATCGGATGGCAGCTTTCTATGCAGAGCGTGCCAAAGGTGGAGTCGCTTTAATCGTCACCGGCGGGATTTCACCAAATGATCATGGGGTGACGTTTCATGGTGGTTCCAAACTTGACACTCTTGAAGAAGCTGAAAAGCATAAGGTAATTACCCAGGCCGTACATGAGGCGGGCGGGAAAATTGCCATGCAGATTTTGCATACCGGACGCTATTCTTATCAGGCTGAAAATGTCGCGCCATCCCCAATTCAGGCACCGATCAATCCGGTCAAACCGCATGCTTTAACTTCGGCTGAAGTGCAGCAAACCATTGATGATTTTGCCAATTGTGCCAAGCTGGCTCAATACGCCGATTATGACGGTGTAGAAATCATGGGCTCGGAAGGCTATTTGATTAACGAGTTTATTGCCGCGCGTACCAACCATCGTGATGATGAGTGGGGTGGAAGCTATGCAAACCGCATCCGTTTCCCGATTGAAATCGTACGCCGTACCCGTGAAATGGTCGGTGAGAACTTTATCATTATTTATCGCCTATCTATGCTGGATCTGGTCGAAGGCGGTTCAACTCTGGAAGAAGTCATCCAGTTGGCCAAAGAAATTGAAAAAGCCGGTGCGACCATTATCAATACCGGCATTGGCTGGCATGAAGCGCGTATTCCGACCATTGCCACCAAAGTGCCTCGTGCAGCCTTTACTTGGGTGACGCGTAAGCTGAAAGGTCAAGTGAAGATTCCTTTAATCACTTCAAACCGTATCAATACTCCGGAAATGGCTGAATATGTATTGGCATCTGGTGATGCTGATATGATTTCTATGGCCCGTCCGATGCTGGCAGACTCTGAGTTTGTCCTGAAAGCGGAGCAGGGTCGTAGCGATGAGATCAATACCTGTATCGGTTGTAATCAGGCCTGTCTGGATCATATTTTCTCAATGAAAATTGCCACCTGTCTGGTCAATCCACGTGCCTGCTATGAAACAGAGCTCATTTTTAAAGAAACCAATGTAGCAAAAAATATTGCCGTGATTGGTGCGGGTCCTGCAGGTTTAAGCTTTGCTGTATATGCAGCAAATCGCGGTCATCAGGTGACGGTATTTGAAGCCGCTGCTCAGATTGGCGGGCAGTTTAATATTGCCAAGACCATTCCGGGCAAGGAAGAGTTTTATGAAACCTTGCGCTACTTCAAGCGTCAGATTGAATTACAACCACGTATCAAATTGCAACTGAATCATAAGGCGAGTCTGGAAGAGCTGGCTCAGTCAAGCTTTGATGATATTGTGGTGGCAACAGGCGTGACACCACGTCAGCTTGAGATTCCAGGCATTGATCATGCAAAAGTACTGTCTTATCTGGACGTTTTGAAAGAACGTAAGCCGGTGGGTCAGCGAGTTGCCATTATTGGTGCAGGCGGTATTGGTTTTGATACAGCCGAATTCTTGAGCCATGAAGGGGAAAGTGGCAGTATCAATCCGGAAAAATTCTATGATGAATGGGGTATTGATACTGACTATGAAAATGTCGGTGGCTTAAAAGCTGCAAATGTAGAAAAACCGCAACGTGAAATTTATTTATTGCAACGTAAAGCTGCTTCAGTCGGCGCGAGTTTGGGTAAAACCACAGGCTGGATTCATCGTACCGGTTTAAAACACCGTGACGTAAAAATGATTGCGGGCGCCAATTATGAAAAAATTGATGATCAGGGCTTACATATTGTCGTGAATGACAAGCCTGCTGTGTTGGAAGTCGATCACGTGATTATTTGTGCCGGTCAGGAATCTTATACCGCCATGTTTGATGAGCTAAAAGCGGCGGGTAAAAATGTGCATCTGATTGGTGGAGCGAAAGAAGCGGGTGAGCTGGATGCCAAGCGTGCAATCCGTCAGGGTGCTGAATTGGCGGCGGTGATCTGAAAATATTAAAACCTGCTTTTTCCCCTCTCCTTTATTAAAGGAGAGGGTTAGGGAGAGGATTTGTAAGAAAGAATCCCCCCTTGCGAAGCAGTACTTCTCACCTTTAATAAAAGGGGGAATTCTTTCAATTAAAAGAAAGAAGTATTTAAGCTTTTATTAAAAAATATCAAAAAAGAAGGAATCCAAAATGACCATCGAAAATACCAGAAAATCCATTGCACGCTGGCATGAGATGCTGGAAACCCGTGATATGTCGATCTTGAATGAACTACTTGCTGAAGAAGTGGTATTTCGTTCGCCTGTGGCTTTTCAGCCTTATCCTGGAAAACAGGTGGTATTTTTTATTTTGACCAATGTCATTCAAGTCTTTGAAAAATTCACCTATCACCGTGAATTTATAAGTGAAGATGGTAACAATGTCGTACTTGAGTTTTCTGCCAATGTGGGCGATAAAAAACTAAAGGGAGTTGACATGATTCAGTTTAATGAAGAGGGGCAGATGATTGATTTTGAAGTCATGATTCGACCTAAGTCCGGACTTGAAGCCTTGGCTGTACAGATGGGCCAGCGGATGCAATCATTCCAAGCTAAAACTTAATTCGAACTATTGATTCAAGTCGGCATGAAATTTGTAAATCACAGCTAGTACAACTAGAGGGGGATGACAGATGAAAATGTTGCTTAAAAAATTGGGTCAGCTTTCCAGTGAGTATCTGGATCGTTTCAGTGGAGCAGACGAGCCGACCCTGTATTACAATCCGAATGGTGTATTTTCAGGACTCATTGAGAGCTTACCGCAGCTGCAACAAAAATATCGTCCTACACCTTGGTTAGCCAATGCACACGCACATATTCTGTATTTCGATTTAATTAAAAAACGTACCATTAAGCTGAAATATGACGCGCTTGAACAGCTGAAAATGTCAGATGGCGGAATTACCGGTATTGCCTGGTATGGACTGGATCTTCCTGCAAATACCCCTACCATTGTTTTATTGCATACGATAACCGGTTCTCCTGAATCAATGCGTGAACTGGTTCGTGATCTGCATAAATATACGGGTTGGCGTGTTGCATTGTGTTTACGCCGTGGTCATGCAGACTTACCCATGCCTGTGCCTAAAATGAACCTGTTTGGTTCAACTCAGGATTTGCGTGAACAACTCTTGTATATACAGGACAGATTTCCTCAGTCCGATCTCTATGGGGTTGGCTCTTCTGCGGGTACGGGATTGTTAGTGCGTTATCTGGGCGAAGAGGGTGAACAAACCCCATTAAAAGCAGCTTTTGCTTTATGTCCTGGCTATAACACTGAAACTGGTTTTGCCAATGTGCATCCGTTTTACAGTAAAGTTATGGCCAAAAAACTGATTAAGCGCTTTATTCATCCTTATCAGGAAACCTGGCAGGTCTGCCCAAGCTGGAAACAGTTATTAGAAGTTAAAGATCTGTCCGAATTTGAAAAACTCTATTTTGAACTGGCCGGATTTACGGATTATGCCAGTTATACCCAGGCAACCAATCCGATTTATGTATTTGAAAGTATCAAAATTCCGCTGATGATTTTAAATGCGGAGGATGATCCGGTTTGTCACATCCGAAATTTAGAACCTTATAAAGAAAAAATTCGGGCGATGTCCAATATTATGGTGATTACCACCAAAAAAGGCAGTCATTGCGGCTTTTATCAGGGCTTGATGCAAACCGAATCTTGGGCTACCCGACTAATGGCAGACTATTTGATTCACTTATCTCGTGCACCGGCAACAGTATCTGCTTAAAAAGTTCCAATAAAAAACCCAGCATCTGCTGGGTTTTTTGATGAATGATACTGTAATTAGTCAAGTGCTGGCATCGCTGCGGCAATTGCGTCAGCAACCGCATCATCCTCAGACTTGTTTTCTGGATTTGAATTGGTTTTAGGTGTGGTCGCAGCAGGCTTTGACGCAGGTTCTTCGCGGGTTTCAGGCACTGGTGCCGGCTCAGTAGTTTCTGGTTTTTTGATTTCACGACGGATTTCAGTCGTGGTGTTTTCAGTTTGCTCACGTTGAATTTCAACCGTTGGCGCTACTTCCTCTTCAATTGCCGCTGGCTCTACAGGTTCAAGCGGTTCAAATTGCGTTGGTTCTGGAGTCGAGATTTCAGATGCTGGAGTAACTTCTACTTGCTCTTCTTCTTTTGGTGCTTCTTTTTTTACACACGCAGTTAATGTCAGGCCAGTCAGGATTAGGGTGGAGATTAAAAGTTTCTTCATCATCATTGCATCAAACATAAAAGTGTGGAGTGGATACACTATTATAGCAGCAAAATGCAAGATAGAAATCATATGAACTTACTGTAATTTTTTATAGGAATTGCTGTTAGAATAGTCAATTGTTTATTGTTCTTTGAATTGATGCGGATTGACTTTGCTTTCTAGGTACAAGGTAAAGTAAAATTGCGCAACATTGCAGGCCGATTTAGGCTCGATTGTACGAGAAACCCAATGACCCATTTTATTTTCGTTACTGGTGGTGTAGTTTCATCACTAGGTAAAGGTATTTCAGCTGCTTCTGTTGCTGCACTTTTAGAAGCTCGTGGTTTAAAAGTGACCATGGTAAAAATGGATCCATACATTAATGTCGATCCAGGGACAATGAGCCCATTCCAGCATGGTGAAGTTTTTGTTACAGAAGATGGTGCTGAAACAGACTTAGACTTGGGTTACTACGAACGTTTCTTGCGTCGTGCGAAAATGACCAAACTAAATAACTTCACATCAGGCCGTGTTTACCAGGATGTTCTAAACAAAGAACGCCGTGGTGACTATCTAGGCGGTACTGTTCAAGTTATTCCACACATTACTGACAATATCAAAGAGCGTGTACTTCGTGCAGGCGAAGGTTATGACGTTGCGATCGTAGAGATCGGCGGTACTGTAGGTGACATTGAATCTCTCCCATTCATGGAATCTGTACGTCAGTTAATGGTTGAACTTGGTCATAAACGTACCATGTTAATGCACTTAACGTTACTCCCATACATTAAGTCTGCAGCAGAATTAAAAACCAAACCAACACAGCACTCTGTTAAAGAACTCCTGTCGATTGGTATTCAGCCAGACATTCTCATCTGTCGTACAGAGTACGATGTAGATGCAGATACGACGCGTAAGATTGCATTATTTACCAACGTTGAAGCACGTGCCGTTGTGGTATGTAAAGACGCACGTTCGATCTACCAGATTCCACGTACATTCTACGAACAAAATGTTGATGATTTAATCTGTGAACGTTTTGGTTATAACGATCTTCCTGAAGCTGATTTAACAGATTGGGATAACGTTGTAGAAGCATTACTGAACCCTGAATACACCGTACGTGTTGCAATGGTCGGTAAATACGTTGAACTTCCAGATGCTTACAAATCTGTCAACGAAGCACTTTTACATGCGGGTATTCAAAACCGTGTGAAAGTTCAGATTGACTACGTAAACGCTGAAGAGCTTGAAGGCCAAGATGTAGCAGAAGTATTGAAAGATGCTGATGCGATTCTAGTTCCTGGTGGTTTCGGTGAGCGCGGTACTGAAGGCAAAATGAAGGCGATTCAGTTCGCACGTGAGAACGGTGTGCCGTTCCTCGGTATTTGCTTGGGTATGCAGTTGGCTGTGATCGAATACGCACGTAATGTTGCTGGTATTGCAGACGCGACCTCGACTGAATTTAACCGTTCAACCAAATCTCCATTGATTGGTTTAATTACTGAATGGTTAGATGAGCGTGGTGAAGTTCAGCAACGTTCTGCTGATTCTGATCTGGGTGGCACGATGCGTTTAGGCGCGCAAAAATCTGAACTGGTTGCAGGGACTAAAACTGCAGAAGTTTATGGTTCTGAAGAAATCATCGAGCGTCACCGTCACCGTTACGAGATGAACAACCGTTATATCCCAGTGCTGGAAGAAAAAGGCATGAAGATTTCTGGTTACTCTCCGGTACAGCATCTGGTAGAAACTGTTGAAATTCCTGCACATCCTTGGTTTATTGCAGTACAATTCCACCCGGAATTTACCAGCTCGCCACGTGATGGTCACCCATTATTTGCAGGTTTCATTGATGCTGCGAAAAAGCAGTACCAAAAAACCAAATAATCGGTGCGTAGGACACAACTAGGGAAGTTTAAATGTCGCAATTAAAACCACAAGAAATTGTACGTTTGGGCGATATACAAATGGCAAATCATTTGCCATTTGTATTATTCGGCGGAATGAATGTACTTGAATCTAAAGACCTGGCTTTTGAAATCGCAGAGACTTATGTCGATATCTGTACACGTTTGGGCATTCCTTATGTGTTCAAAGCCAGCTTTGATAAAGCCAACCGTTCAAGCCTGAACTCTTTCCGTGGCCCAGGCCTGGAAAAAGGTCTCGAGTGGTTAGCTGACATTAAAAAACACTTTAATGTGCCGATCATCACCGATGTGCATGAGCCGTACCAAGCGGCTCCTGTGGCGGAAGTGGCAGACATTATTCAATTGCCAGCTTTCTTAAGCCGTCAGACGGATCTGGTTGAAGCCATGGCAAAAACGGATGCGATCATCAACATCAAAAAAGCCCAGTTCCTGGCTCCGCACGAAATGCGTCATATTTTGCATAAGTGTCTGGAAGCCGGAAATGACAAGCTGATCATTTGTGAACGCGGTTCGGCATTTGGCTATAACAATCTGGTTGTAGACATGCTGGGCTTCGACATCATGAAAGAAATGAATGTCCCGGTTTTCTTTGATGTGACCCATGCCTTACAAACCCCAGGCGGCCGTGCAGATTCTGCCGGTGGTCGTCGTGCGCAAATTACAACGCTTGCACGTGCGGGTATGGCAACGGGTCTTGCAGGCTTGTTCCTGGAAGCACATCCAGATCCGGAAAAAGCCAAGTGTGATGGTCCATGTGCGCTGCGCATGTCTCAGCTTGAGCCGTTCCTGGCACAGCTAAAAGAATTGGATACCTTGGTTAAAGGTTTCGAAAAGTTAGATACACACTGAGTTTATCACTCTTGCGCTGCCGTATAGGCAGCTCATATTAATCAACTGAGGAATAGTTCATGAGCCAAATCGTTGACATTCGTGCACGTGAAATTTTGGACTCTCGTGGTAACCCTACCATCGAAGCAGACGTAATCTTAGCATCTGGCGTAGTTGGCCGTGCATGTGCACCATCTGGTGCTTCAACTGGTTCTCGTGAAGCTTTAGAACTTCGTGATGGCGATAAAGCGCGTTACTTAGGTAAAGGCGTTAAAACTGCGGTAAATAACGTCAATACGTTAATCCGTGACGCTTTGGTCGGTAAATCAGTATTCGAACAAAAAGACATCGATAACACGATGATCGCGCTTGACGGTACTGAAAACAAAGAAAAATTAGGTGCAAACGCAACTTTGGCAGTGTCTTTGGCTGCTGCGCGCGCTGCTGCTGAAGAAAAGAAAATTCCTCTTTTCCAATACATCGCAGATCTTCGCGGTCAAACGATTTTGACCATGCCTGTACCAATGATGAACATCATCAATGGTGGTTCACATGCAGACAACAACGTCGATATTCAAGAATTCATGATTGAGCCAGTAGGCTTCACTTCATTCTCTGAAGCGCTACGTGCCGGTGCTGAAATTTTCCATTCACTTAAATCAGTATTAAACAAAAAAGGTTTAAACACTGCGGTAGGTGATGAAGGTGGTTTTGCACCGAACTTACGTTCAAACGAAGAAGCAATTACGGTTATTCTTGAAGCAATTGGTCAAACTGGCTACAAAGCAGGTTCTGACATCATGCTTGCGCTTGACTGTGCATCTTCAGAATTCTACAAAAATGGTCAATACATTCTTGCGGGCGAAGGCAACAAAGCGTTCACAAGCAACCAGTTCTCTGACTATTTAGCAGGTCTTGTAAACCAGTACCCAATTATCTCGATTGAAGATGGTCTGGACGAATCTGACTGGGAAGGCTGGTCTTACCTGACTTCAATTCTTGGTGACAAGATCCAGTTGGTAGGTGATGACTTGTTCGTAACGAATCCGAAAATCCTGCAGCGTGGTATCAACGAAAAAGTGGGTAACTCTATTCTGATTAAATACAACCAGATCGGTACCTTGACTGAAACTTTAGATGCCATCTACCTTGCGAAAGAAAATGGTTACTCTACGGTAATTTCACACCGTTCAGGCGAAACTGAAGATTCAACGATTGCTGATCTTGCAGTAGGTACAGCAGCGGGTCAAATCAAGACGGGTTCACTTTGCCGTTCTGACCGTGTAGCGAAATATAATCAATTACTTCGTATTGAAGAATTGACTAATGCTGCATATCGCGGTAAAGCTGAGTTCAAAGGTTTGAACTAAGCGACTTATGTCAATGTTAAATGTATTCGACTCGACTGCGAGTAAAGTACTGTTGGGCCTTGCGATCATTTTGATCGCAGGGTTTCAATATTTATACTGGTTTGGTGAAGGTGGTTATCATGATCATCAGCAACTGACCCAGAAAATCCAACAACAAATGGAATTGAATGATGAGCTAAAAGAGCGTAATCGCGTTCTGGCAGCAGAAGTTTATGATTTGAAGAATGGTATTGAAGCCATCGAAGAACATGCGCGTTTAGATCTTGGTCTGATTAAGCCACGCGAAACTTTTATTCAAATGAGCACGATCAGTACTCAATATAAACCGATCTATCTTAATCCTAATTCTAAAGTAGACCTGCGAACCAATGAGTCAGCTGAAGCACCAACCACACCTTAAACTTTGGGTCATTCTTCCAGCTGCAGGTTCCGGTAGCCGTTTCTCTAAAACAGAACTGAAACAATATCAGATGATTCAAGAGCGAACTGTTCTTGAACATACGGTGGCTCGTCTGAATCAACTGCCTTTGATGGGTTATGTCCTGGCGATTGGTGCACAGGACAACGTGGCAAAAACATTGCCATTTTCCAGTCTGGAGAAAGCCCATTTTTGTTTGGGTGGTGCCGAGCGGGTGAATTCCGTGTTAAATGCACTGAACTATTTATCTCAAATCGCTTCTGAAAATGATTGGGTGCTGGTACATGATGCGGCGCGTCCCTGTGTCAGTCTGGATTGTCTGCAACAACTGGTCAATACGGCGATTACAAATGATCAGGCTGCGATTCTGGCCATCCCGGTGCGAGATACACTTAAGCGTGTAGTAACCAATTTTGATATCGAGGAAACAGTGGATCGCTCGATGCTCTGGCAGGCACAAACACCACAAATGGCCAAGCTAGGTGTGTTGAAACGGGCGATTGAGCAGGCTTTGCAAGATGGTGCTACGATTACTGATGAAGCCAGTGCGCTGGAACATATCGGCGAACAGGTGAGTGTAGTACAAGGGCGTTCCGATAATATTAAAATTACCTATCCGGACGATCTGGAACTGGCCAAGCTGATTTTACAGGCTCAGGCTTAAAAATATATTCAAATAATATTTAAATAAAAGCAGAATAAATCTGGCTATAGCGATCTATTCGCTATAGCTTTCACTTATAATTTTGCCATCATTCTTTTTCACCTTTTGGCCAATGATACCTTCACAGCAGTATCGGTTTTTACGTCACTCTTTGCGTGATGGACGTAGTATTAACCCGCAAGATTCATCTCGATGGACCAAGTTGCACCTTGATCCCTGGTTATTGTGCTTTCTAGTTCTCAATGCAATCCTGGGTTTAATGGTGGTGTATAGCGCGACATCCGAAGACTCTGGCATGGTGGTGCGTCAGGCGATCAGTTTTGGAATTGGTTTTGTGCTGCTGTTTATCTGTGCGCAGATTCCACCGAAAGTTTATCAGGCGATTAGTCCATACCTGTACGCCTTCGGGATCTTCATGCTGCTTCTGGTCTTTGTGATTGGTGAAAAACGCTTGGGTGCAACCCGCTGGATTACCTTGCCGGGGGTAGGAAGCATGCAACCGAGTGAGGTAATGAAATTTGCGATGCCTTTGATGATGGCATGGTATTTTGCACGTAAGCCGTTTCCTCCCAAATTTTTGCATATTGTGGGGGCTCTGATTTTATTGGGCGTACCATTTGTTTTGGTGGCGCTTCAGCCTGACTTGAACATTGGCTTGGTGATTCCCGGTATTTTTGTTCTATTTTTAAGTGGGATGTCGTGGCGTCTGATTGGTGGTGCAGCCGCTGCAGTAGCCGTGGCAGCTCCGGCTGCATGGATGTTTGTATTACAAGAGTATCAAAAAAAGCGTATTACTACGCTATTTGATCCGGAGTCGGATGCCTTGGGTGCAGGCTGGAATATTATCCAGTCCAAAATTGCGATTGGTTCAGGTGGTTCCACGGGTAAAGGCTATACTGAAGGTACGCAATCACATTTAGGTTATCTTCCTGAACATCATACTGACTTTATTATGTCGACTTATGCCGAAGAATTCGGTTTTATCGGTGTTTTTCTGCTGTTTAGTTTATTCACTGCCATTATTATTCGCTGTCTGATGATTGGTTTAAAAAGCTTTCATAACTTTGGCCGTTTATATGCTGGAGCCATGGGACTGACTTTTTTCTTCTTTGTATTCTTAAACTCAGGCATGGTGAGCGGGATTTTACCTGTGACCGGAGATCCATTGCCGCTGATGAGTTATGGTGGAACAGCGGTAATTTCCATGCTGGCCGGGATGGGCATTGTGATGTCGATCCATACTCATCGATAAATCATTCTAAAAGTCGGACTGGTTCCGGCTTTTTATACACTTAAAATAAGTTGTCTTAGAAATCCTGTTTTGGCCAGAAGAAAAAAAGAGTATTCTAGAACTCGTATTAAATTAAAAAGCCCTCAAATGAGGGCTTTTTAATTTAATACTTTAACTGAGAAACCAGGTGTAATAGCCCCAGATCATTAAAGGCCAAGTTAAAAATGGACTAAATAGCCATTTCCAGAACCAGTGGCGCGGCACAAAGCCCACACCATGGACAAAGCCTCCAGAAATACCAATCATGATATACATCATGGCACTATGGCTATATTCACCATTGGCATCCAGCATTGCGGAAGGATGAACCAATAACACGGCTGCGAGAGGAAAAGCCAGGAGGCAGGAAATCATCATCGCAAATTTGTTTGGTTTCTTGTCTACAACGGTTTTCTCAAGCGCAGCTTCTGTCATGTTTTATTCCTCATCCAGGTCTTGGTGTTGTTCCATGTAAATGGCAGCAATCACACTGGCAAAACATGCCATCAGTACACCCAGAATCCAGGCAAAATACCACATAGTTGTCTCTCCTTAAGACATAGCCTTAGTACAGGCTATGTGAATTATCTTCAATGTGTTTGTTGGTAATCACGCCCCACATCTTGTAATAACACCAAGTGGTATAGATGAGGATCAGTGGAACAAAGATACAGGCAGCAACGGTCATTACAGTCAGAGTATTTCTACTAGATACCGCATCCCACATGGTCAGACTTGCAACAGGATTAATGCTTGAAGGCATCAGGAAAGGGAATAGGGCAAAACCGGCAGTTAGAATTGCACCGATAACTGCCAGAGATGAACCCAGGAAGCTCAAGCCTGCTTTGTTTTTACCTGCTGCCAAGACAATGATCAAGCCACCCAAAATGCCGGCAATAGGCGCTGCCATCGTGATTGGATAAGTCGAATAGTTGTTCATCCAGCCTGGATTAGCATTGGTCAATACTTCTTTTGCAAGCGGATTGGCAACACCATTGGTATCAAAAGGTGTAACCAAGGTATAGCCTTGAATACCACCAAAATACAACCATGCACCGGCTGCCAGAAAGGTAGCCAGATAAACCAGACCCATGATTTGCGTTGCTTTGGCAGAACGTTGGCGTAGGTCACCATCTGTACGCAGCATTAACCATGCACCACCATGTGCACACAGCATCGATAAACTGACCAGCCCACAGACAATTGCAAACGGATTCAGCAGGGCAAAGAAGCTACCAGTATAAGTAGAACGTACAGTTTCATCTAAAGTAAATGGTACACCGAGGAACATGTTGCCGAATGCCACACCGAAGACCAATGCAGGCACTGCACCACCAATGGCTAGACCCCAGTCCCATGAATTGCGCCATTTGGTATTTTCCAGTTTTGAGCGATAGTCAAAACCGACCGGACGCAGGAACAGGGCAAACAGTACCAGCAACAGTGCCCAGTACATGCCAGAGAAGGCGGTTGCATAGACCATTGGCCAGGCAGCGAACAAAGCACCGCCGGCAGTAATAAACCAGACTTGGTTACCGTCCCAATGCGGGGCAATGGTATTGATCGCTGCACGGCGCTCGCTATCATTTTTGCCCACAAATGGCATGATCGCCATGGAGCCCATATCGAAGCCATCGGTGAGGGCAAAGCCAATCAGCAATACGCCGACCAGCACCCACCAAATGATTTTTAATAATTCATATTCGATCATGCGTGAGTCTCCTCATTTGCCTTCTCTGCAGCTGCAAGCTTTTCAAAATGGTATTTACCGGTATGCAGTGAGCTTGGGCCAAGACGTGAGAACTTGATCATCAGATACATCTCGATAATCAGTAACACGGTATAGAATGCTGCCAATGCAAGGATTGAACCCCAGACATCACCTGTACTTAAGCTTGATGCTGAAAGATGCGTCGGTAATACCTCACCAATGGTCCAAGGTTGACGACCTACTTCTGCTACATACCAGCCAGTTTGCGCAGCAACCCAAGGTAAAGGCAGTGCAAATAAAGCAAATTTCAATAACCATGGTTTGTTTTCAGCATTACGTTTTGCTACCGCAAAAGTTGCCAGTGCAAATAGAAGCAACATCAGGAAGCCAGAAGCCACCATGGCACGGAAGGCCCAGAACAGGCTTGGTACGTGTGGAATGGTGTCTTTAGCAGCTGCTTTGATTTGCTCTTCAGAGGCATCAACGACATTTGGCGTGTATTTTTTCAGAAGCAGACCGTAGCCTAAGTCTTTTTGGCCCTCTTCAAAAGCGGTTTTCAGTTCTGGAGACTGATCACCAGCACGTAATTTTTCCAGTTGCGAATAGGCCACCATACCATTACGGATACGCGCTTCGTGCTGAACCAGCAGGTCTTTAATACCCGTGACTTGTTCAGTCGTAGAGCGTGTAGCGATCAGACCCATCACATAAGGAATTTTCACTGCATAATCTGTAGTCATGGTTTCCTTATTCGGAATCCCGAACAAAGTAAATGGCGCAGGTGCAGGGTGAGTATCCCATTCGGCTTCAATCGCTGCCAGTTTGGTTTTCTGTACATCGCCCAGCTCATACCCTGATTCATCACCCAGTAAAATCACCGAAAGGGTAGAAGCAAGCCCGAAGATGGCTGCAATGGCAAAAGAACGGCGTGCAAAAGGCAGGTCACGTTTTTTCAGCATGTAGTAACTTGAAATAGCCAGTACGAAAATGGCACCTGTGACATAACCGGCAGATACTGTATGCACAAATTTAACCTGAGCGACCGGGTTAAAGATCAATGCAGCAAAGTCCACCATTTCCATACGCATAGTTTCATAGTTAAATGCCGAACCGACCGGGTTTTGCATCCAGCCATTGGCGACCAGAATCCAGAGTGCGGACATGTTCGAACCTAAAGCCACCAGCCAGGTCACTGCCAGATGTTGCACTTTGGACAGGCGATCCCAGCCAAAGAAGAACAAGCCAATAAAGGTTGATTCAAGGAAGAAGGCCATCAAACCTTCAATCGCCAGCGGTGCACCAAAAATATCACCGACATAATGCGAGTAATACGCCCAGTTGGTTCCGAACTGGAACTCCATGGTCAGGCCGGTGGTTACCCCTAAGGCAAAGTTAATACCAAACAGTTTTCCCCAGAACTTGGTCATGTCTTTATAGATTTCTTTGCCGGAAATCACATAGGTGGTTTCCATAATGGCAAGCAGAAAAGCCAGGCCTAAAGTTAGTGGAACAAAAATAAAGTGATACATCGCGGTCATGGCGAATTGGAACCGCGAGAGATCGACCACGCTTTCAGAAATCATCAACGTGTCTCCTGGATTTGGGAAGGATTGCCGGCGATACGCTCGGCGACTTGGTTATCAAAATTTTTAGGAATCGTAGGCGCATCAAACCAGATATTTTTAATTACCATCAGTAAAATAACCTTGATAATTAAAATAGCAGTTATTTCTCTAACCACTTTCTGGTTTAGATTTTTGGGAACTAAGCTCATTCGACTAAGCCTGTTATATGACTTGTTATATATTATTAATCTATTGTAACTAAAAAATAAATAGATGATACAGCTTAAATAAATATATATTTATAAGTATTTGAAAATAATAAATATATATTTATATGAGTTAAAATTTATTCTAAATATTTTTTATTATTTTATGTAATTTTATTGGTTTTTAAATCCGACTAAAATGCTTATATTTATATATTTAAATGTGGATTATTTTAGTTGGATTAATGTTTTTTCTATTTTTTTAATCTGATTAAAGTGCTTGGTTTTAAAATGAAGAATAAAATTAATCAAACTAAATTGGTTGGTTTTATAAGGGTTGAATATCAGTGTCACAATCATTCTCACCATATTTATATTGATAAAAAACACACCAAAAAAAGAACATGCTGGAGGCATGTTCTTTTTAAGCTTTGTGAGGGAGACTGGACTTAGAAGTCGTAACGCATGCCTAGAGAAAGACCTAGGCTGTCTTCACCGCGTGCGCCACCTACAGCATTGGTACGACCTTGTGCCCAAGGGGTAAGGTTTGAGTTTTCATCATTTAATACAGTTGCTATGTTGCCATAAATGCGGACTGTTGGATCTAAACGGTGTTCAAGTCCGATTGCCAGTAAAGTTGCATTCGCATCATCGGCATCGACATCGCGGTGGAATACTTCACCACGGAATGAGGTTTTTGGTGCAAATTTATATTCACCGGCTACACCAAATACTTGTGCATCTGGGTTTGCTTCAGAATTATCGTGTTGAAGGAATTGGTATAAACCGCCCAGATTGAATTCAGGGGTGATTTTGTAAGCACCAGCAATACGGAAACCATCGCGTTCGCCACGACCTGCATCTTCTTCATAATGTTCATAGGCAGCAGCAAAATCAACTTTACCTTCTTTATAAGTTAAAGCGAGGTCGTATGCTTTATCATCGCGATTATCTTTATTGGTAGTAGTTGTGGTTCCCGGTACGACTACTGTTACTGGACCATTCACAGTTTCAATTACAGTAGTTTTTGGTGAAGACGTTGACACGCTATTAGGGCTATTACCTTCGTGTAAAGAAAGTGCTGCTAAAACATTAAAGCCGCCGCCAAACTTAGGTGATTTATATTCAATGGTATTGTTATTACGTTCATCAAAACGCAAGTTGCCAGCACGTGTGACGTTACGAACATCACCGACCATATCACCAAAGAAGTTGACCGGGCCACGTGCTACTTTGAATGGGCTGTCAAAACGGCCGATACGCGCTTGACCGAAATCACCTTTTAAACCAACAAAAGTATCGCGAGTTGCAAATTCAACATCATCGTTTGCAGAACCACTTGCAAAGTTAATTTCCTGTTCGATTTGACCAAATACGGTCATACCATTTTCTAATTTTTGTTCAGCTTTAAAACCCAAGCGTGAAGAGTTTGAAGAAAGACCTACTTCGTTATAATCCTGGCCATCATCCAGATAATCTAAAGAAACGTGTGCACGACCATACACTTTAACATCAGCAGCAGCTGCCATCACTGGTGTTAAAATTGTTGCCCCGATTGCTAATGCAGATAACGTTTTTTTCATGTGTTGCTCCAATAAAGACTTTTTTATTCATCGTCTTAAAAACAAGTTTCAGTATTGTTTTGAAACATCTACTGCTCTATTGGTGCCAAGTATTCATTACAAATAAGTCAATATGATTAAGGAAATATTTCAGAAATATTAAAGACAATCATTGTCTTATTTTTTATAGGATTACGAGTGGGGTAAGCAGGATTGATGCAAATACAGCTAAGCTCGGTGTTTGCTGCAAAACTTAAAAATAGGCTAGGTGACTTTTACTGATATTTTATTGGCTTAATCAAGAGTGAAATACATTAGACATAAAAAATGGAGCCGAGGCTCCATTTTTAGGTATTAAGAATAGCTTAAAGGGCAGCTTTAATTTTCTCAGCCAGCGCTTTAATTTTTTCCTGGTCGCCCATTTGTGCTGCATGTTTGCCCAGATTGTGCAAAGAGGTAGGAACCAGATGGAAATGTACGTGTGGTACGGTCTGACCCGCTGCGGCCCCTGATAATTGCATCAGCACGATACCGTCCACACCTAAACCTTTTTCAATGGCTTTTGCAACTTTCTGTACGATCTGAATCGTATAGGCTGCAGCTTCAGGGGGTAGATCCAGTAAAGTGATCGCCGGAGTTTTCGGAACCACGAGAGTATGACCTTCTGCCTGAGGCATGATGTCCATAAATGCAAGAACCTGGTCATCTTCATACACTTTTATCGCAGGAAGTTCACCGCGTAGAATTCGTGCAAAAATATTCTGATCATCATAAGTCATAAGTATATTCCTTGAGCGTCATTAAACTGAATTATTTACAGTTCAATTCTTTCTGACGATCTTTGATCGCGTCAAGACGTTGTTGCTCTTTTTCCGAGAATTTTGGCTTGGTTGTATAGCAATTGTCATTACCAAACTTGGCTTTTGCTTCAGGATCTTTGAAACAGAAACCTTTAGACGCATAAATCACGTCATGATCATTTTTTAATTTTTTGCACTCTTGTTCAGATGCAAGAACCGATGTTGAAGCCCCGAACAAAGTTGCAAAGCCAATCAATGCTGCAACAGAAAATTTCTTCATGAGAGTTTCCTCTGGGTTATCCACTATATGTGCCTGCCTACTAGTCACAATATGAGGTTTCGTTATCATTATTCAATGGCGAGATATTACTCGATGGTAATATTACTCCATGATTCATACATTTTCACAGCACTGGAAAAATCACTGTTTTTATCCGACAGATCGCTGGCCGCTTGAATCAGATTCTGGGTCAACGAGAGCACAGGCGCAGAAATTTTGGCTTCACGCGCAAGGTCGATTGCAATGCCTGTATCTTTGGCCAAGAGTGGCAGGGCAAAGGTTACAGGAAAACTGCGGTTTAAAATACGCTGCGGCAAAACGGTTTCAGTCACCATGCTTTTACCACTTGAAGCATTAATACAATCCAGCGCTTCATGCAAGTTTACCCCATGCGCTTTTAGTGTAGTAAAGCCTTCTGCGACGGCACACAGGTTTACAGCCATTAACATATTATTTACGGCTTTCACTGCAAAACCCGCGCCAGATTCACCGACATGCTTGATCAGCTTGCCAAATGCCTGCATCGCAGGAAGGGCTTTTTCATAGCCCTCTGCATTGCCGCCCACCATCACGGTTAATGTACCATTCTCAGCACCAACGGTTTGGCCGCTGACCGGTGCATCCAGAAAGATTACCCCATGTTTAGCCAATTGTACTGCCAATTTTTGGGCAGAATCCGGTACACCACTGGTGCAGTCGACCCAGACTGAACCGGATTTAAGCGACAGATTTTCCAGAAGTCGTTCAACGTCAGCGCTAGTTGGCAGGCAGGAAAAAATCACATCTGCCTGTACGGCCTGTTCCAGTGTGACCGCTTGGGTGCCATATTCAGCCGCATGTTGCTCTGCCTTGTTAAAGCTGCGGTTCCAGACATAGACCGTATCAAACTGCTTGGGTAAATGTGCTGCCATACGAAAACCCATTGCACCTAGGCCGATAAATGCCACTGACTGAATCATGCTGTACCCTCTGAATATGTTTAAAGCTATTTAATATTTTTTCTGGTGCGGGGAATCTACACTAAGCATCAAGACGTGTAGAGCGCTGCACCAGCCAGGTCGTCATTTTGGGCCAGAATGTATTGGCCGTTTTCTGGTTCGACATTAGTCCAAGATGACCACCCGGTATAAGAGTAAACGTCTTATCCTGGCTACTTGTCAATTCCATCAAAGGCTTAGCTGACTGTTCTGTGACAATCTGATCGGTTTGACCTGCACCTACCAACAGGGAGCAGCTGATATTTTTAAGATCAACGACACGGCCATCCAAAGTGATAGAACCCTGTTTTAAAGGATTTTGCAGCCATAAATGCAGCACCATGTCCTGATTAATCCCACCTGGATAATCAATCATCTTATTCAGGAAATTTCCCATGGTGGCATGTTCATAGACATCTTCGACATGATCCAGATTCAGCAAAAACTGCTTCTGGCTTTTGAGCCAGCCGATCGGATCGAGTAACTTGAAGCCCAAGGCATTTACAATACCCGGCGTATGAATATATTGCTTCGGGATCAGTCCTTGATGAATGGCTTGTTGCAAATTCTTATTTTTAGAAATCAGTTTATTAGTCGTAGAAAAAAGTTTGCCGACACGTCCTGACGCATAACTGTCGATAGGACTGCCCACCACGATCAGATTCTTGACATGTTCAGGCGAATGCAAGGCGGTATAGAGCGTGACAAACACGCCAGCCATACTCCAGCCGTGCAAGGAAATGAACTGACTGCCCGAATGCTTGCAGATGGTTTCAATGGATTGAGGAATGGCGGCATCGATAAAAGATAAAAAATTCAGGTGACGATGCTTAAAGTTAAAGCGTTTCCATTCCACCAGATAGACATCAAAACCGCTATGCTGAAAATGCTTGACCAGAGAGCGATAAGGATACAGATCATAGATATCCATATTAATCGCCAAGGGTGCGATAAAAACCAGAGGCTCCTTATATTTTTTTTCGGGTGAAGCGTAATAACGAATCTTGCAAAACTCGGTGCCGGCAATATATTCAAAAGGGGTTTTTTGCGACAGGATCAGTGAGGAGGCATTAAACACCCGGGTACTAAGGTGTTTCAATTTTTTTTGCTGGCGCTGAAAGTTTTGTTTTAACTGAATCATGTAAATAAAATATCCGTATCCGCGGGAGGATTGATCGAAGTCTAAGCAATAATCGCTTATTATGCCTTGACCTGAAATAGCTTAGGCGCTCAAAATGTTGGCAAATTTTTAGAAAAGGCAGCCCGAGGGCTGAGGTAAAGCGATGAGCCAGCAAGACGATATTTCTTACCAATTAGAAACTTTAGCCATTCGTACCGGCCATACCCGCACTTTTGAAGGTGAGCATGGCGAACCGATTTTTCTAACATCGTCCTTTGTTTATGAAAATGCTGCAGAAGCCGCAGCCAAATTCTCAGGCCAGGAACCGGGCAATATCTATTCTCGCTTTACCAATCCGACCGTTGCCATGTTTGAAAAGCGTCTGGCTGCACTTGAAGGTGCAGAGCGCGCCGTCGCCACCAGTTCGGGTATGGCAGCTATTATGGCAGTGATGATGGCTTTTTTAAAAGCGGGCGACCATGTGATTTGTTCACGTGCAGTCTTCGGTTCTACGGTTTCCATGTTTGAAAAATATGTCGCAAAATTTGGCGTCAGCGTTGATTTCGTCGATTTGACTGATCTTGATGCATGGAAAAATGCCATTAAGCCTGAAACCAAAATTCTCTTTGTTGAATCTCCATCGAATCCTTTAGCAGAAGTAGCTGATATACAGGGACTCGCCGATATTGCGCATGCCAATGATGCTTTACTGGCGATTGATAACAGCTTCTGTACACCTGTGTTACAACAACCACTCAAATTTGGTGCAGACCTGGTGGTGTATTCTGCGACTAAATATCTGGATGGCCAAGGCCGTGCGCTAGGTGGTGCTGTCGTAGGTAATCACAAGCTGCTTGAAGAAATCTTCGGCTACGTGCGTACTACCGGCCCATCAATGAGCCCATTTAATGCCTGGGTTTTCCTAAAAGGCTTGGAAACACTACGTTTGCGTATGCGTGAACATTCAGCAAGTGCACAGCAGCTGGCTGAATTTTTGAATCAGCATCCAAAAGTAGAAAAAGTATATTATGCGGGCCTGCCTGAGCATGTCGGTCATGAACTGGCAGCAAAACAGCAGAGCGGTTTTGGCGGTATTGTGTCTTTTGAAGTCAAAGGTGGCCGTGAGGAAGCGTGGACTGTCATTGACAATACCCAGTTTATTTCGATTACCGGCAATCTGGGCGATGTAAAATCGACTATTACCCATCCGGCGACCACGACACACGGTAAATTGTCGCCTGAAGCCAAAGAAGCCGCTGGTATTCGTGAAGGTTTAATTCGCGTATCTGTTGGTTTGGAAGAGATTGGTGATATTATCCAGGATATTCGTCGCGGTTTAGACCTGATTTAATTTTATAAATTTATGTTCGGAGATATTTATGAACATTAACATGTTGATGCAGCAAGCTCAGCGCATGCAGAAAGAAGTTGAAAACAACGTAAAAAAAGCCAAAGAAGAGCTTGCGCAAACTGAAGTGCATGCCGAGGCGGGTGGCGGTCTGGTGAAAGTAACCATGACTTGCCGTAACGTAGTGAAGCGTATCGAAATCAATCCTGAATTACTTCAGGATGATCCAGACATGATCGAGGACCTGATTGCAGCTGCAATGAATGATGCAGCACGTCAGGCAGAAGTGGTATCTGACGAAAGAATGAAAGCAGCGAACTCAGGCATGGGTTTACCGCCTGGTCTTGCAGGTATGTTCTAAGGAAGAATGCGCAATGTTTAGTGATCGTTTTGATCAACTCGTTCAAGCATTACGCATTTTGCCAAGCGTTGGGCCAAAATCGGCTCAACGTATGGCATTGCATATGATCATGAAAAATCGTGAGGGTGCTATTGGTCTGGCACATGCGCTGACTGAGGCAACCAATCACATTCATGAATGTTCAGTCTGTCATTCTTTGACCGAAGACGAAGTCTGCAATATCTGTACTTCGCTGGATCGTGATGATGAATTGCTTTGCGTAGTAGAATCACCTGCAGATGTCATGGCGATTGAACAAAGTGGCAGCTTCAGAGGTAAATATCATGTATTGGGTGGACATTTATCGCCACTGGATGGTATTGGACCAGAAGAAATCGGTATTCCGTACTTATTGCACCGTTTGGCCAATGGTCAGGTGAAAGAAGTGATTCTGGCGACCAATGCTACGGTAGAAGGTCAGGCCACGGCGCATTATCTGGTTGAGGCCAGCAAACATTTGCCGATCCAGATGACCCGAATTGCCCAAGGCGTACCTCAAGGTGGTGAGCTGGAATATGTCGATAGCCATACCTTGAGTCAGGCAGTACATAACCGGATGCGCATGAAGTAAGCTGAGCTTAAATATCTTGTTAGTTTTAATATAAAAAAGATATTAATTAGAATATAAAACCTGATAAGTAAGCGCCATTTTTTGGGAAATAGGGCAGAATTGACCTTATTTTTTATACAAAAATTCTATAGATCAGTTAATATGGATCTATCGAGAATCTAATCTTAGACTCAGTTCTATGTTTCAATTTATTCAACATCAAAACGACTTAACTCATGTACTGAAGCTGATGGATCAGAATTCAGTGTATGGGCTGGATACCGAGTTTATCAAGGTTGATACCTTATGGCCTAAGCTGGGTGTTTTTCAGATTAACGTAGACAACAAGGTCTATTTGTTGGATGGAACCACGCTGGATCTGACTGAGTTCCTTAATAAAATTTTTAACGCACAGCAGAATATTTTTCATGCCTGTAGTGAAGATATCGATCTGATTTATCACTATACCCAGAAGAAATCGCTGAGTAATGTGTTTGATACCCAGGTCGGCATGTCATTTTTGGGGCATGGTCTGCAAGTCAGCTATCAAAATGCGCTGAAGCAGATGTTGGAAGTCGATATCCAAAAAGACCAGACCCGTTCTGACTGGCTGGCGCGTCCACTCAGTTCCGAACAGTTGCTGTATGCTGCCAATGATGTGCATTATCTGGTGCAACTGTCAGAGAAAATTAAACAGGATCTGGATTCGAAAGATCTGCTGGATTTTGCCTTGCAAGATTGTCGTTTTCTGACTCAGGAAATTGGTGAAGATACCCCAACCGCCTTGTTATATCAGGATGTCGGCAATTACCGGCATTCACGCCGTCAGCTGATGCAATTGCAGCAATTGATGGTTTGGCGTGATCAGATTGCCAAGGCACTAAATCAACCGCGCAGTTTCATTTTAAAAAATGCCAGCATGATTGATCTGGTGGAAAAGTTCCCGCGCAATAATTTCCAGCTGAGTCATGTGAAAGACATTCGTTCGAATGTGGTTCGTGAGCATGGCAAAACCATTTTAGATTTATTGAAATTCCTGCCGGAGCCGGCAAATTGGCCTTTACGTCTGGCACGTCCAATTCGCCATTCTTCCAAAGATATTGGCGAAAAAATTGATTCAATTATTCAACATGTGGTCAATGAAACCTCGATTCCCAAAGAAGTGCTGATGCGCAAGAAATGGTTGAATGCACTGTATCAGCATGTAGTTTTTCACAAGGATGAACAGGATCTGCCGGATTATCTGCTTGGGTGGCGCTATGAGTTATTAACTCGGCCACTGATTCAGGTATTGCATCAGGACGAATCTTATCTGTCTACCCAGATGAAAGTCAGCGAGTGATTAGCTACAGGATTGGTTAAAGAAAAAGCAATTATACAAAATCACGACTGATGCATGAGACGTGGCTAATGTTTCTGTCTTTTTTTTGATGTATCCTTGCGGTTGTTTTTCCAGAAAAGTCGTTTGAAATATGCAAGTGTCTATCTACAAATCCAGTAAAAAAAGTGAAATGTATCTGTATGTGGCGCGTCCTGCGAATGAAAGCGAAGCTGAAACATTCGAACCTTTAAGCGTATTGACTGAAGCAGTACAGGCAGCATTTGGACGTGCGACTTTTGTCATGCATCTTGAATTAAGCGAATCACGTAAACTGGCACGTGCCAATGTCTTGCATGTCATGGATTCTATTGAAACCCGCGGTTTCTTCCTGCAAATGCCACCAGAAGGCTTGATTGATCCAAATGCGGTCGCACCAGAAGGTTTACGCGGTGCTTAATGTTAATTCAGGAGTTGTGAAATGAATGGTTATGTGGCTGTATTAGACTCAATTCCTGAACAGAGCATTGCCGTAGCAGTTTATTTGCTCGGCAGCCTGATTGCTTTATGGTGCTGGTATGGCGTAACCAAACGTCTACCTAAACCTATGGGCGGTTTTTTGTGGATTGTGGCCTTTGCCATTCTGTTGACACCGACGGTATCTGAGGGGGCGAATGCTTCTATTGCACCTGCGATCTTCGGTCTGTTATTTGGGGTGTTGACCAAAGAGCAATCCCTGGTTTGGATTAATGCGTCACTTATTTTATTTGTCATTGGGATCGGATCTGTGATTGGCTATTGCTGGTCGACTTATGTGTCGAACAAAAGCAATATTCGTGTTCACGAGAAAAGTTCACCGCTGTAAGTAAAAAATAAGGTTCAATCATGTCTGCTGATATTCAACAATTTTCAGGTACCGATCAGTACATCGCGACTGACAGTTTAAAACTTGCGGTGAAAGCTGCACGCAGTTTGCAAAAACCGTTGCTGGTCAAAGGGGAGCCGGGTACAGGTAAGACTTTACTGGCCGAGCAAGTTGCAGAAAGTCTGGGTTTGGAACTGATCACCTGGCACATCAAGTCTACTACCAAAGCACAGCAAGGTCTGTATGAATATGATGCAGTATCGCGCTTGCGCGATAGCCAGTTGGGTGATGACCGTGTCTATGACATCAAGAACTACATCAAGCCGGGCAAATTGTGGGAAGCATTTACCAGTGAAGAACGCTGTGTTCTGCTGATTGATGAAATTGACAAGGCAGACATCGAGTTTCCAAATGACTTGCTGCATGAACTCGATAAAATGTCGTTCTATGTGTACGAGACAGGCGAGACCATTACCGCAACTCAGCGCCCAATCGTGATCATTACCTCAAATAATGAAAAAGAATTGCCAGATGCTTTCCTGCGTCGTTGCTTCTTCCATTACATCGAATTCCCAGATGAAGCCACCATGCGTGAAATCATTGATGTGCATTTTGCCAATATCTCGACCACACTGGTGAATGAAGCCTTACAGGTTTTCTTTAAATTGCGCCAGATTCCGGGTTTAAAAAAACCACCTTCAACGTCTGAACTGATCGACTGGCTCAGTCTACTCATGGCTGACGACATGCCGGAAGATATTCTGCGCAATACTGATAAATCTAAAGCAATTCCACCTTTGTACGGTGCATTAATCAAGAATGAGCAAGATGTGCAGTTGCTCGAACGTCTAGCATTTATGTCACGTCGTTAAGGGAGAAACACGCATGTTTGTGCGACTGTTTTATACCTTACGCAAATACGGCGTGCCGGTATCGACTCGTGAGCTGATTGACCTGAATCAGGCGGTTGCTGCAGGTCTGGTGTTTGCCGATCAGGATGAATTCTATCAGCTGGCCAAAACCGTCATGGTCAAGGACGAGCGCTATTTCGATAAGTTCGATCGCGCCATGAAAGACTATTTTGATGGTATCGCGACCTTTGATCTGGATGAACTGCTAAATCAGGTGCATAAGCTGCCCAAAGACTGGTTTGATCTGGAGTTGCTGGAAAAGCATTTGACCCCAGAGCAGCGCGAAGAGCTGAAAAAAGCCGGATCGCTGGAAGAGCTGATGAAAATGCTAGAAGAGCGTCTGCGCGAACAGCATAAAAAACATCAGGGTGGTAACAAGATGATTGGTACCAGTGGGACTTCACCCTTTGGTGCTTATGGCGATCATCCTGAAGGCGTGCGTATTGGCGGGCCGGGGCGTAAGCGTTCTGCGGTGAAAGTCTGGGAGCAGCGTCAATACCGCAATCTGGACGATGAGCAGATTTTGGGTAGCCGCCAGATGCAGATGGCATTGCGCCGTTTGCGTAAGTTTGCCCGTCAGGGTGCAGCCGAAGAACTGGATATTGATGGTACGATTCGTGAAACGGCTAAGCAGGGTATTCTGGATGTACAACTGATGCCGGAGCGTCGTAACCGCATCAAAGTTTTAATGCTGTTCGATGTCGGTGGTTCGATGGATGCGCATATTGCCCAGTGTGAAAAGTTGTTCAGTGCTGCGAAAACCGAATTCAAAACCCTGGAATATTTTTATTTCCATAACTGTCTGTATGACTATGTCTGGAAAGACAATGTCCGTCGTTCCAGTTCACGTATGAATACCTGGGATTTGTTCAATACCTATGGGCGCGATTATCGCGTGATTGTAGTCGGTGATGCCAGCATGGCACCCTATGAGCTGAATTCTGTCGGTGGTTCGGTTGAATATATGAATGATGAGGCTGGGCAAGTCTGGTTGCAGCGTCTACGTCAGCATTTTGATAAAACCGCTTGGCTGAATCCTGAAGAAGAAAAATACTGGCATTACACCCATACTATTGGTCTGATCCAGCAAATATTTGAAAATCATATGTTTCCAATGACGCTGAAAGGCATTGAAGACATGACTAAATATCTGGCGCGTTAATTCCATTTATCTATAAGTGACTTTAGTTAGAGTTATTAGTGATTTAAAAAAAATTATTCTAGTATAAAGTCACTCATTATCTCTTATTTAAAATTTCAGGCATGATTATGGCTCATCAAATTAATGGTATTGCGTTACCGAATGAAGAGGGTTTTTTTGGTCAGTATGGCGGTCAGTTTATTCCACCCGATCTGAAACAGGCCATGGATGATATTAATGTGGCCTATCAGGAAATTCGTCAGACTGAAGAGTTTCAGAATGAATTGAAAGATCTGTTTGCCCATTATGTCGGTCGCCCAAGTCCTTTATTTCATGCCAAACGTCTTTCTGAACAGCTTGGCGGGGCGCAGATTTATCTGAAACGTGAAGATCTGAACCATACTGGCGCGCACAAGATTAATCATTGCCTAGGTGAAGCACTACTGGCCAAATATATGGGCAAGACCAAAGTCATCGCAGAAACTGGTGCCGGCCAGCATGGTGTTGCTTTGGCAACTGCATGTGCCTTGGTGGGTATTCCGTGTGAAATTCATATGGGGCAGGTGGATATCGAAAAAGAGCATCCAAACGTCGTCAAGATGAAAATTCTGGGTGCCAAGCTGATTTCTGTGACTCGCGGTACAGCCACACTCAAAGATGCAGTCGACAGTGCTTTTGAAGAATATTTGAAAGATCCGAAAAATTACATCTATGCTATCGGTTCGGTGGTTGGACCGCATCCATTTCCGATGATGGTTCGTGATTTTCAGTCGATTATTGGTGATGAAATTAAAGTTCAGGCCAATGAACGTTTTGGTGCAAATCCTGATTATGTCGTTGCCTGTGTCGGTGGCGGTTCTAATGCAGTGGGCGCATTCACTGCATTTTTAAATGAACCAGATGTGAAACTGGTAGGCGTTGAGCCGGCAGGTCATGGTCTGGATACTGACAAGCACTCAGCAACATTGACTTTAGGTAAACCGAGCCAGTTACATGGGATGGCCTGTTATGTGCTTGAAGATGAACAAGGCGAGCCATTGCCAGTGCATTCAATTGCTTCTGGTCTGGATTATCCGGGTGTGGGGCCGCAGCATAGCTTGCTTAAAGATTTGGGTCGGGTTGAGTATACGACTGCAACCGATCAGGAATGTCTGGATGCATTTATGACCTTGTCCCGTGTAGAAGGGATTGTGCCTGCACTAGAAAGTTCGCATGCGGTGGCTTGGGCAATTCGTGAAGCGGGTAAATTGTCAAAAGATACCAAAATTGTGGTGAACTTATCGGGTCGTGGTGATAAAGACTCAGATTACGTCGCAGAAAAATTAGGTCTAAACTGATTTTATTCAGAATGTTCATATAAAAAAATCCCGATACACGTACCGGGATTTTTTATGCATCAGATATAAAACTTTATCTTGGTGTCACTTAAGTGATCTTCAAATGCCTTAGAGAAAGCTAGATGATGTTTTAACCTGAGATATATTGCTGTAACTGTTCAATCAATTTACGTTGGTCATCCATGGCGGCCTTGACCAAATCCCCAATTGAAATCAGACCGATCAGTTTTTCATGTTCGACCACGGGTAAGTGGCGTAGGTGGCGTTCAGTCATCAGAGATAAACAGTCTTCTACGCTAGTAGCTGTATTTACGGTAATCACTTTAGAGGTCATGATCTCATTAACAGTGGTGTCGAATGAGGTTCTTTGCATCAGCGCGATTTTACGAGTGTAATCCCGCTCTGACAAAATCCCCACCACGTTGTCTTCATGGGTTACCACAAGCGCCCCGATTCCTTTATCCGCCATCAAGGTGATGGCTTCTAAAACAGTAGAATCTGGACGGATGGTATAAATAGCTTGATGCATTTTTTCACTGAGCACCTGTGCCACATTGGTCATGCTTAATCATCCTTATTGGTTAATTTATTAGACTTATTTCATAAGTCATTTTTTACTCAGTTCCATATTGTAGATTCCAGCAATTAAATTGAATCTTAAACCCAGTCTTTTTCCTCGATTACGATATCGCTCAGCAAGGATTTTGAAGGTTTTTAAACTGCCAAATACATGCTCAATCCCAATTCTTCTTTTGTTGATTTCTTGATTATAGATTTTTAGTTCAGGATTCAATTTACAGCGCTTTTTTGCTTTTAATGGCAATAGGCTATTTGGATACACTGAGTAAATCCCTTGATAGCCTTTATCTGCAAGGATAAAGGCACCTGCCGGAATCTGATGCAAGTTTCGTTTGAAGAGTGCGAAATCATGTACAGCACCACGACTCGTGCATAAACTCAGAATTTGTTGAGTTCTATAATGAATGATGGCCTGTACTTTGAAAGTATGTGCCTTCTTTTTGCCACTATAGCTTTTCTTCTGTTTTTTTAGGTCTTTGTATTGGAATTTCTGTGGCATCAACAATCACCACGTTCCAGTCGATGCCTTCGCCCTTAGGTAAATGCTTCGGTAAATTAAATAGATTAGACTTGATCAGGCAGTCCTCTACATGACGGACAATTCTTGAAGCAGTCGGCTCTGACACACCATAACTAGTTGCAACATGGAACAATGTTCGATATTCACGCCAATAACTTAAGCACAGAAGGATTTGATCTTCTATGCTTAATTTGGTGGGTCTACCTTTAGCAGGAACATGCATTTTCAGTTGTTCCACCATTAAATCAAAGGTTGACCATGAGATGCCTGTGTATCGCTTAAACTGTGTTTCAGAAAGCTTCTTTGAATCGATGTATTTCATCCGCAGATTATGCATGAATATTTAAAATTCTTCGGTACAAATAATCAGCAAGAGACTGTTTGTTTTTTGATTTATGAAAGAGGCCTATTATTAATCCTAGAGTATGTATTCAACCTGAACATCTCTAAGTGTTTAGGTTTTAGTCTTTATAAATAGCATGTTATTTAAGCAATGTGCAGTCTTTGTTGCGAAAAAAACAGATGACGCATCTGTGCAGCAGTCAGTTTGAGTTTGGTTCCATTGGTGTTGAACAGGGCTGGCGTAACATTCAGTCGCGACAGGGTCGGCAATAATGCATTTTCAAAATCTTCAGAATTGATTTTACGCGGGATGTAATCCGGCCAATGCTGCTGGGCATAATTTTTAGCATCCAGCGGATTGAGCCAGAATGGGAAGATGCAGTCTTCCTGGTCACGCATCATCGCCCAGCCTTGGTGATATGCGCCCCATAGCTCGCCACAATTCATCAAAGATTTAAGCATCGTGATCTTTAACAGAAAGTTTTTGCAGATCGGATCAAATTGAATAATTTTTCGTGGTTTCATTAGAATAAAGTGCTATTGGAGTTCAGGGTCTATTCTAGAAACTTTATATGAAATTACTGTTTCAGCTTTGCAAGGATTCGTAAGAAAATATGTATTGATTGCTACTTATTGAAAAAAGGGCATAAAAAAACGCCACCTAGGTGACGTTTCTTTATGCTTGCATGGTGGCCATGTTCTGCCAGTACTGGGCTTTGAGTGAATCTCGTTCTACACGGAAACCTTGATAATAAAGTTCTGCTAAAAAAAGCGCTGCTTTACCATGGCCAGCACGAGCGGCTTCTTCAAGCTGTTTTACTGCATCAGCAAAGTTCATTTGCGATTGAATGGTATTCACGGCATCTGCGTACAGATGTTCCAGATCGTGTTGAGAGAGTTGTTGTATCATATAAAAACTCCTTAATTTTAATTATGATTACAGGATAGACTATTTAGTCTAAATACAAATATAAATTAGTATTGTTAAACTAATATTACAAAATAATGGAAAAGTCAACTATTCGATTTTATTTGTTTACTTAAGTTATAGTTTAACTGATTAAACTATACACAACTATAAATATTATTAAGCTACATTGTAAATGGATAGCAAACAATAAGGAGAAGGCCATGATGACAAGAACTTTAGATGGTGTGAAATTTGATATGCCTCCGACTGCAGGTCAAATTATGGAACTTGCCGATTTGCATCGTAAAAAACTCGATCAAGCTATATTCAGTAAACATACCCATCTGGGTGATTATGGACTGGCACAACGTAAAGAAGTCTACGAATTTACCCGTGCGCTGGATGAAAACCAGCGTGAGCAGTTTTATAAGCTTTATAATGGTGAGCTGGTCCGCATTGCAGATGAGGATCGTCTGCATCCGCCTGAAGCAGAAGCGGGTTTAAGTAAATTTGCAATTGCACTGGTATTGCTTGTTGTTGCATTGGTGCTGTATTCAACAATTATTACCAGAATCATGAATTAGTCCTCGAAATAGCAGGATTCAGCTCTTATGAATATTCAGTGCGCTGACTTGAACTTATGTAACTGCGACCATACACTACCTCTAACCTGAGGTAGTGTATGTCTATAGATACAGAAAAACTAAGCCAATTTTTCAGCAGAATCAAACTGGAACAGATTTATAACAGTGTGGTTATTTTTATTATTGCGATCATTCTACTTTTAGCCGCATTTGCCCTATATCGTCCGTTGAGCATTGCTCAAGTCACCCAGATTCAGCAACTGTCTAAACAGCAAAACCTTCCCCAAACTCAGGATATGGCACTCGCTTTATTAGAGCAGCAGCATATCCGTCGTGGGCAATATCTTAAATTGATGCAGGCTTATCAGCAGGAATCACTTCGGGCACGTCAGCTTCCGCCGGTCTCTGTGGAGATGCCTTAGGCATAGGGTTTGTTGGTAAGTAATAATTGGCATCCATTAAATTTCGCTCCAAACGCATTTTCAAGGCATTTTGATCCAGTTCTTTGTTGACGACGACTAGGGTTAAGTGATCAGGATGAAAATGCTTGCGCACTGCATTTTGTACATCTGCCGCTGTGATTTTAGCCAAGCGTTCTGGATAACTGGATAAATAATCAGTTTGCTCACTATAAAAACCCATATTGCCTAGCTGGGCATTAATGGTGGCATTACTGCTGTAATTATTAGGAAAAGCACGTAACATGCCTGCTTTGGTTTCTTCCAGACGCTGAGTATCAATAGGTTGGCTGACAAAGTGGATAAATGCTTGATGTGCGACCTGAATGCTGTCTAGCAGTTGATCCTGACGCGTGGAATACTTAAAGCTGAATACGCCGGGTGCCTGACTAAAGCTCAATGAACTATAAGCGCCATAAGTAAAACCACGTTTCACCCGTAGTTCCTGCATCAATACTGCATTAAATCCGCTACCGCCAAACATGCGATTGGCGACTTCTAAAGCCAGTTTACCTTCAGTAAAGCGGGTTGGGCCTAAATGCCCAAAGGTGACATGCGCCTGAGACGAGTTATAGGGTAGATGTACCACTTCAAAACCAGATTGAATTTCAGGCTGTGGCAATGCTTCTGCTTTTTGCCCTTGAGGTAAGTTGCCGGCAATTCGTTCAGACAGTTCGAGTGCCTGTTTCGGGCTGAGTTTGCCAGTAATGGCAATATTCATATTTTGCGCCACCAAAAACTGATCACGAAATTTTTTCAATAATTCTGCATTAATTTTCTTGGTGCTGCCTTGGGTGCCGCTGATTGGTTCTGCATAAGGGTGCTGACCATATAAAGCGCGATAAAAACGGATATCCATGAGTCGGCTTGGATTTTCCTGCAGCTGTTTTTGTCCCACTTGGGTATTGCTTAAAGCCAGATTAATGCTGGATGGTTTAAATGATGCATTCTTGAGAACCTCCATCAGCATGCCCAATGCGGGTTCCAGTTTTTCCGGGTCTGAAAGCGTACGCAGACGAACCACAAACATATCCCGATAGGCTTGTACGCTGAATTGTGCTCCGGTTTGGTCAAAAACTTCCGCCACCTGATTGGCGCTATATTTGTCGGTTCCTTCACGCATCAACTTGGCTGCCATATTGGATAGACCATATAGGCCTTTGGCAATTTCCTGATCACGGGCCGAACCGGCATTAAAGGTCAGCTGGATATCTACCATGGGAAGATCTTGCGTTTCAACAAACAGCGTGCGTACTTTGTAGCGATTATTTAGATCATGAATATAAGGCGCCTGAAAATCCCGTTGCTGATTAATATTTTTTAAGCTTTGCAGCAAAGGGATAGACTGTAACTGACTCGGATTATCATTTTGGTTAGGCTGGGGATCCAGATAGTTTTCTGCATGGGTAGCCGAGCTAAGACTTAAAATTGAAATAAGCAAAAATGAACGAAGTTGAAGCATTATAATCCCCGTTGCTGGGTGTTTTGTTCAGGAGAGAGATAAAGCGTGCTGAGATTTTCACGTACAAAATAGGCGTTTGCGACACGCTGGATATCCTGAACGCTGACACTTTCAAAGTGTTTCGGTAATTCATCCATCAGGCGATAACTCAAGCCATTGACCTCTAGATTTCCAATCATTTTGGCTTGTCCGGCAATATCATCCTGGCTATAGATCAAATTGGAAATAAAGCGGGTACTGATACGATCCACTTCCTGTTGGGTCATCGCTGTAGTTTTAAGTAAATCCACTTCATCCTGAATTGCTTGTTGTGCTTCTTGCAAAGAGATGCCCGGCGCAGGTAAGGCAGAAATACCAAACAGGCTGTCGCCGCGATTATAGGGATCATAAGAAACGCTGACAGAGGTCAGAATTTTACGATCACGTACCAATCGGTCTTGCAGGCGCGAAGAAATGCCACTGTCCAAAAGACTGCGAATAATGGTCAAGGCATAAGCATCTTGGGGGTTTTTGGCAGTGCCAAGGGATTTTACATTCCAGGTCATGTACAGATTGGGCACCTGAACATTGCTATTGATCTCCATATGGCGATAACCCAAACGCTCAAACTCCAGTACATCATTGCGTGCTGGGGTTGGACGTGCGGGAATGTCAGCAAAATATTTTTGTACCTGAGCCAAAGCAGCTTCAGATTCTACATTTCCAACAATCACCAGAATGGCATTATTCGGACTGTACCAGTCCCGATACCATTTTTTGACATCATTCAACTGAATATTATTCAGAGTTTTCATGTGTCCAATCACCGGCTGACGGTAGTGGCTGGTCGGATAACTGATCCATTTAAACCGTTCAAAGGCTTGCGCACGCGGATTGTCATCGGTGCGCTGGCGCCGTTCTTCCATGACGACTTTAATTTCTGGCTCGAAGTCCTGCTGTCGAAGTAATAAATTACTCATCCGGTCAGATTCAAGTTCCAGGGCCATAGGAAAATAGGCCTTAGGATAAAGCTGATAATAATTGGTGTAATTGGTAAAGGTGGCCGCATTGATACTGCCGCCATAAATCCGGCTAAGACGGGTAAATTCATCATTTGGGACTTTATGAGTGCCTTTGAACATCATATGTTCAAGTGCATGGGATACCCCCAGAATATTTCCGGATTCATCACTACTGCCGACTTTGTACCAAATTTGTGTCATTACCATGGGCGCACGATGGTCTTCCCGAATAATGACTTTTAAACCGTTACTTAACGTGGTTTCAAAAGTAGTCCGTGACAATTCGCTTCGGGTTTGTGCCTGAACCGAGTTAAAACTCAGGCTAAGCAAGACTGCTGCACCGAGTGGATAAAGCGTCTGTTTGATCATTTGCGAGAAAGAGGAGATAGTCAAAAAGGTGATGAACACTAGATCTCCTGAAATAGGCGTTTGTATTTAGAGTTATTTTTAATAAATGCGTGCTTGAAAGCAACCGAGAGCTGTAGCTTTTTGGTATGTTTGTCCAGCATTTGCATTGCTAGCTGCAAAGCAGGCAAGTTATGGTAGAATCTGGGTTTTTAACGCAATGCTTTTCAAGGATTCGGCATGCAACAGCAATCTAATGGGCAAAACAAATTTTTGATTGATGCTGATATCGGAGATGATGATGTCACATTACCGAGCTTACCTGCGGTCAATGTGCCTATCGTAGAAACGCCAAGCGAAACAGCTGTAGTTTCTGCACCTGTCGAAACAGAAACTGAAAATGAAGATTCTGCGGCGAAAGGTGGCTTCTTTAGCCGTATGAAAGTGGGTTTAACCAAAACCCGTAAAAACCTTGCCGATGGGATGGTAAATATCCTGATCGGTGGTAAAGAAATTGATGATGAATTATTAGAAGAAGTCGAAGAGCAGCTTCTGGTGGCCGATATCGGTGTGGAAGCCACCAAGACCATTATCGCTAACCTGACTGAACGTACGGCACGTGGTGATTTGATCTATTCGCATTCACTCTATAAAGCGCTTCAGGAAGAACTGGTGGCTTTATTGGCACCACGGGTAAAACCGCTGCATATTGATCCGAATAAATCGCCTTATGTGATTCTGGTAGTTGGTGTGAATGGTGTCGGTAAAACGACTACCATTGGCAAGTTGGCAAAGCGCCTGCAAGGTGAAGGCAAGACCGTCATGTTGGCAGCAGGCGATACTTTCCGTGCGGCTGCAACTGAACAGCTCCAGATCTGGGGTGAGCGTAATAATATTGCGGTTGTTGCTCAGGGTCATGGTGCTGACTCAGCTTCAGTGATTTTCGATGCTTTTGAAAGTGCGCGTGCCAAAGGTGTGGATGTATTGATTGCAGACACAGCGGGCCGTTTGCATAACAAAGGTCATTTGATGCAGGAATTGACTAAAGTAAAACGTGTAATGCAGAAAATCGATGCCACTGCACCTCATGAAGTGATGTTGGTGGTCGATGCCGGTACTGGTCAGAATGCTATTAATCAGGTCGAGATGTTTGATGAGGCGGTAGGCTTGACGGGCTTAACTATTACCAAACTTGATGGTACTGCCAAAGGTGGGGTACTGTTTAATATCGCCAGTCGTACTCATGTGCCGATTCGCTTTATTGGTGTGGGTGAAAAAATTGATGACCTGCGTCCATTCTCTGCCAAATCTTTTGTTGCTGCATTATTTGAAACTGAAAAATAAATAATGTGCAATGCTTCACATAAACTCCGCCAAGTGCGGAGTTTGTTGTTTTTGGCTGGTTTGAGTGTTGTAAAAACCGACAGTAAAACCACCACTAAATCTGCCCATCTTGATAAAGGCCTTATAATTGTAGGGGATTTTCTAAGCTGATTTGGCTTGTTTTTTGTGGGGTAGAAAATGGCATTGCTAAATAAGATTGGTCAGGTATTAACAAGCGATATAACCAAGGATTTTAAATTTTCAAGAAAAAATAAACTGAATGGTGATTTAGAACTGACTTTTGTCGATCAATTGAAAAAGCGCCGTAGTATCGATCAACTCGGTAAGCGGGTACATTATAGTCAGACTTAGCTTGGCGAAATCATTCAGGAAGCAGTGCGCAGTTGCCCTTCGGCTTATGATTCTCAAACTACGCGCATTGTGGTGTTATTTGCAGATTCTCATCATCAATTCTGGGAAATTGTGAAACAGGTACAGCGTCAGCATATGCCGGCATCTATTTACGAAGGAATGGAAATCAAGTTGAATCAATGTGCTGCTGCCTATGGCACGGTTTTGTTTTATGAAGATCAAGCCGTGATTCAACAATTACAAAAGAAAATGCCATTAAATAGTGAAGATTTTCCAGCATGGTCGGAACAAACTTCCGGTATGGCGCAATTTGCTGTGTGGACGACGCTGGCAGATTCTGGCTTAGGGGCATCCTTACAGCACTACAATCCACTGATTGATGAAAGGGTCGCTGAGCATTTTGAAATTGAAAAGAACTGGTTGTTGCGAGCCCAACTTTGCTTTGGATCAATTGAACAAGCAGTAGAAGAAAAATTACAAAAGCCGGATCAGCACCGTTTCAAAGTATTTAATTAAAAGTTTATAGAGAACTTTATATGTGACAGCATGGAAGCTGCGGATAAAATCAGATACAAATACGCTACCCAGATCTAAATCTGATTGTTCTATAAATAAAACACATTGTTATCGAAATGCACCTGTCTTGGGTGCTTAAAGCACGTAGTATGACTTTATCGATTTTTTAATAATCAAAATATATAGAGGTGAATTCATGGCATTTTTAGATCAAATCAAACAACGCCGTAGCATTTATTCAATTGGAAAAAATGTAGAGCTGGATCAAGCAGAAATTGAGAAAATCATTAAAGATGCGGTGAAGCACAGTCCGTCATCTTTTAACTCGCAAACCTCGCGTGTGGTGATTTTATTTGGTCAATCACATGATACTTTCTGGCATATTGTACGTGAAACTTTACGTGATCTGGTTTCAGCAGATGCATTTGAATCAACCAATAGCAAGATCAATGCTTTTGCTGCAGGTTATGGTACCGCACTGTTTTATGAAGACCAGAACGTGGTGAAGTCGATGCAGGAGCAGTTTGCACTTTATGCCGATAACTTCCCGGTCTGGTCTGAGCATTCTTCTGCTATTGCACAGTTTGCAACCTGGACCGCTTTGGCAGAAAGAAATATTGGTGCTTCATTACAGCACTACAATCCAATTATTGATGAAGAAGTCGCACAAACTTTCGAGATTCCATCTCACTGGAAACTTCGCGCTCAACTGGTATTTGGTTCGATTGAAGCTCCTGCAGGTGAAAAAACCTTTATGGATGATGCAGAGCGCTTTAAGACCTTTGCATAAATAATTTTAGATTAAAAAGTAGATTTAAAAGAAGCACGTTGATGCTTCTTTTTTATGTCTTCGAGTTGTATTTAGATGTGATGTAATATGTCTAGCCAAATAAATGCTAAGAACACAGGCTGTATCGTTCCAGCTTTTGTCATAAGATTGTCATTTAGACGCGGCATAGTGCAGCTAATTTTTAATAAACAACCAAAAATGAGTATAGGATATGGGTTTACGTATTGCGGCAACTGCAGCAGTGTTTCTGTTTAGCACACCAGTTTTTTCGGCAGTGACCGTCACAGTACCTGAAGAAATAAAAATTGTTGCCGTAAATGATCAAGAGGTGAACTCGGGTCTATTACGTTCTAATCAGACTTATAGCTTGGATGCAGGTGTAAATGCGATCAGCGTACGCTATAACGAATTTTTCCAGCATTCAGACAATTCACATGACATTTTAAAGTCAGGTGTGGTTACGGTAAAAACACCAAGCCTTAAAGATGGTGAAACTTACCGTTTAGCACTTATTCAGGCGCCTAAAGATTTTGATGCAGCGCAAAAATATAAAGATCAGCCCATTATTGGCCTATATGATGCGAAAAATCAGCTCTTAGTCCAGCAGACGGGCGCTAAAGATTCAGCGAAACCATGGTTTGGAAATCGCGTATTGACTAAAAAAGTAGATATGACAACTCAAGCCGCGACACCAGTTCATCAACCGGCAGCTATATATACTCAGTCAGTAGAACAGAATGATCAGCAGCTGATTCAATTATGGCAGAAAGCTTCTAAAGCTGAACGTCAAAAATTTATGACTTGGCTCGCTGAGCAGACAAATTAAAATATTTTGATGAAGAATCAAAAAGATCACCATTGAGGTGATCTTTTTTTATGAGATGAAGGCTAGAAAATTAACATTTGCTTAAACTTTTCATGCGGAATTAGCTAGAAAAACGCAAAAAAAGTGTTAAAAATAGCCTTTTAGATTAAAAAATAAACGCATGATTGGTTTTTTTGAATATTTTTAAGAAAAGCCCTTGCGCTCGTTTTGAAACTGTATAGAATACGCAGCACACCAACGCAATGCATGAAACGAAACGTTAAGTGATTGGGTTGGAGCTTGAAACTGGCGAGGTTTTAAGAAGATCATTAAGAGATTATGAAGAACAACTTGTGTGGATTTTTACTGGTTGATTGATCGAAATTATTTTCATTGATTGATGGTAGAAATTACTCGAAGTTTATTTGAGAAATATTTGTCAGAAAATTGATGAGCCAGATTTGGTGTTTTGAATAAAGCACTATTGATTTTAAACTGAAGAGTTTGATCATGGCTCAGATTGAACGCTGGCGGCAGGCTTAACACATGCAAGTCGAGCGGGGAAAGGTAGCTTGCTACTTAACCTAGCGGCGGACGGGTGAGT
>NZ_MJIQ01000068.1:0-5946 GCF_001878775.1 Acinetobacter sp. AR2-3 | reverse complement strand
GAATAGTCGTTCCTGCATCGTTTTGTTACTGTATGATAAGTTTGATCTTTGGTGGTGTACATCTCAACTGGAATCTAAACGCGTAAGATCGTCGGCAGCGTCAGATGTGTATAAGAGACAGTTGTTGTATGAAGCTCAATTGATTCGAAATCAAACGATCAAACTTGATTTAGTTGAAAAGCTAGATAAAATGAACAACCTAATTTAACTCAAGTATCTCTGTTAATAACTCATTTGGTACGAAGTACGGCAAACACTGCAACAGCAGTTAAATAAGACCCGAACAAGTCCATAAACAGTTGTGCTGGCGACCATAGCAAGAGTGAACCACCTGATCCCTTCCCGAACTCAGAAGTGAAACCTCTTAGCGCTGATGGTAGTGTGGGGTTACCCATGTGAGAGTAAGTCATCGCCAGCTCATTATTCGAAAATCCCCCTCCGCTAAGGCAGAGGGGGATTTTTTTATGCGCGGGATTTGGTCAAATATATGTGTGGAATCTATAGACAGGATTTCATCATTATTAATATAAAACTGTCGCCAAAACTTCATTGCATCGCAACTATTTTGTCATTCAAACCGTATTAAATAAGGTTTTCACTTTATAAAAATGAAGAATGGAAGTATGAGAAAAATCTCCTTAAGTTTGTTGGCTATTTCCACATTGGCCCTTGCAGCATGCAATGAATCTGATGATGAAATCCCTCAACCTATAGACAGCGTAACTGAGCCAACTTTGGTGTCCTTTGCCAAACTGGATGTAGAAACTTATGCAGAAGGCCCTGATTCAGGACAAGATGTACGTGGAGCAAATGGTATTTTTCCTCCATTTTCAGGCCAGCCTGTACAGGGTTTTTCTGCTGCACTCAAGCAGCCGGATGGAACTTATCTGGTGATGTCGGATAATGGCTTTGGCTCGCAAGATAATTCTTCTGATTATTTATTGCGTTTGCATCATCTGTCTAGCGATTTCAGAACCAAGGCGGGCGGTACAGCAACTGTCAAACATTTAGCTTATATCCAGCTTCGTGATCCGAACCACCTGATTCCCTTTGAAATTATCAACAGTAATACTCAAGAGCGTTTATTGACGGGTGCTGACTTTGATCCGGAATCTATGCAGCGTGCTCCGAATGGGGATATCTGGATTGGAGATGAATTTGGACCTTATTTATTACATTTTGGTGCAGATGGGATATTAAAAAGTCCGCCAATTGCTTTAGCTCATCCCTTAGAAGCCGGAACTGAACTCAGATCTCCACAAAATCAGCTAAATAAAAGCACGACAGCTTATATTAAACCCTTGGTACAGCGTAGTGGGGGCTTTGAAGGAATGGCGATTTCCCCCAATGGTCGCTATTTATATCCTTTATTAGAAAAGCCTTTGATAGATGCAGTGACTCCACAAATGATCATTTCAGAATTCGATCTGGAGAAGAAAGCTTATACTGGAAATTTCTATTATTTTGAATTGGATTCACAAGCCACTGCAATTGGTGATTTTCAGCTATTTAGTGCAAAAGAAGGGCTGATCATTGAGCGCGATGACAGTGAAAATAACCCTGGAGGCTATAAGAAATTAATCAGGATCACATTGAGCCGACCGGGTGAATCTGTCACACGTGAAACACTGGTTAACCTGATGGATTTGGCTAATCCGGATTTGCTCTATGGTCCGCCAAGAGGAGGGGATATTGCCACAGGCCCACGCTTCGGTTTTCCATTTCAAACCATTGAAGATATTATTATTGAAGGACCAGATTTGATTATCGTATTGAATGACAATAACTTTCCCGGTTCAAGTGGCCGTAATCAAAATCTGGCAGATGATAATGAAATCATTCAGATCAAGTTGCCCCGACCACTGTATTAATTCTCCCCTTTAAATCTCAAAACTCTCCCAGTCTGAATATTGAGGGATTTTTTATGCTCCAGATTTACCCGGCATTGTTTAGTTCTGATTAAAAACTGGACTCATGGGTTTAGATTTTTAAGGAATAAGTAAGACTTTAGTCGGGTATTTCCTGAAAAATAGCTGTGTTGAACTAAGTTGTTGCGAGAACATGGCGATAAGAATCATTAAAAATAATAAATAAGAGTTAGGGTCATGTTCCGTGCTGAAAACAACGAATAACAACTCACAGGAGGTGAGTAAAAATGGCAGAAAACGTGAAGAGAATAGCAAACACGGTGAGTGTGAATGATGTGATTGATCAAGCAAAATTCACTAAATTTCACTTGAGCATTGTATTGTGGTGTTTGTTTATTGTCCTATTTGACGGATATGATTTAGCAATTAACGGTGTCGTTCTGCCTCTACTTATGCAAGAGTGGGGCATGAGTGCTGTTCAAGCAGGTATGCTTGCAAGTACAGCACTCGCTGGCATGATGTTTGGAGCCATGCTGTTTGGGATGCTTGCAGACAAGATTGGTCGTAAAAAAGTTATCTTGATTTGTGTTTCTTTATTTAGTGCTTTTACATTTTTGGGTGGATTTACCACTAATCCAACAGAGTTTGGTATTTTACGTTTTATTGCTGGTTTAGGGATTGGTGGTGTATTACCAAACTTAGTCGCTCTAACGTCTGAATATGCACCTAAACGTTTAAAAAGCACACTGGTAACCACCATGTTTAGTGGTTATGCCGTGGGCGGTATTATGGCTGCATTATGCGGTACATGGTTTACACCAAGTTTTGGTTGGGAAATTATGTTCTTCATTGCAGGTATTCCATTACTTTTTGTTCCATTTTTTTGGAAGTTCTTACCTGAGTCTTTAACTTTCCTCGTTAAAGAACAAAAAATGAATGAAGCGCGTCGTTTTATCAAGCAAGTCGAGCCAACTGCAGACATACAAGCAGATACTGAACTGGTTCTAGCCAGCGGTGATCAGACCCAAAGTGCATCAGTAAAAGCTTTATTTACAGAAAATCGTGCCACAGGAACCTTCTTATTTTGGATTGCTTTCTTCATGTGCTTACTCATGCTTTACGCACTTGGAAGCTGGCTACCAAAACTGATGATGGCAGCGGGATATTCTTTAGGCAGCAGTTTAATGTTCTTATTAGCATTGAATATTGGTGCTGTGATTGGAACCATTAGCGGTGGTATTTTGGCAGACCGTTTTGACTTTAAACCTGTTCTTATGAGTATGTTAACTGTCGGTGTACTATCTTTGGTTGGTTTGGGCTTTAATTCTCCAACCCCTGTTATTTATTTACTTGTCAGTTTAGCAGGTGCCTCATCTATTGGTACCAGTATCTTGTTATATAGCTATGTTGCTCAATACTATCCTGTTGCAGTACGTTCTACTGGTATTGGTTGGGCTTCTGCTGTAGGGCGTACAGGTGCAATTGTTGGCCCAATCGTGATTGGTATGCTGCTTGGTATGGAGTTGCCACATAAATGGAACTTTATCGCGGTGGCAATGCCAGGTATTATTGGCATTATCGCTATTTCAATGATTCGTAAGCCACAACCTGGTCGCGTTATGGTGAAAAAATTAAAAACAGCCAAAATTTAAACTCTCGTAATTGACCCATTCAGCTAAAAAGCTCCTTTCTTAAAGGGGCTTTTTCATATCTTTAGTATGAAATTAAATCAATATTCAATTGGTCAAAAGAATAAGCGGATTAATAGAGCTTAAATATTGGGCGAATTAAAAAATAAACATCAATTATTCAAAAGTTTATATTAATAATAGTGTGACATATCACGCAAATAAATGACATTTCCAAGAGCATAGCAGAATATCAATTAGTCTTATTGTGCCTTAAATCCCGCTTGCGTATATTGCCTGACATTGAAGATTGACTTCAGTCTTCAACAAGATGTTATGGACAAGTACTCATGGGAGATGAGAACGATGACAACGGAAAAAATAGATGTAAATTCTGTAGTCGATAATGCGAAATTCACGCCTTTCCACTTCAATGTAGTTGCTTGGTGTTTACTCATTATCTTATTTGATGGCTATGATCTCGCAATCAATGGCGTAGTTTTACCATTATTGATGCAAGACTGGGGCTTAAGTGCAGTGCAGGCCGGAATGCTTGCAAGTACCGCACTGGCTGGCATGATGTTTGGTGCGATGATCTTTGGTTCCCTCGCGGACAAGATCGGTCGTAAGAAAGTGATCATGATCTGTATTGTATTATTTAGTGGTTTAACTTTTGCCGGCGGCTTTGCTTCAAACCCAACCGAATTCGGTATTTTACGTTTCCTTGCCGGTCTTGGTATTGGTGGCGTAATGCCAAACCTGGTGGCATTGACTTCGGAATATGCCCCACAAAAAATGCGTAGTACGCTGGTGACCACCATGTTTAGTGGTTATGCGGTCGGTGGCGTAATGGCTGCGTTATTGGGTTCATGGTTTACCCCAAGTTTTGGTTGGCAAATCATGTTCTTTATCGCGGGTATTCCACTGTTTTTATTACCAGTGATCTGGAAATTCCTGCCTGAGTCGCTCGCATTTATTGTGAAGCAGAACAAGCAGCCAGAAGCTCGTCGTATCGTACGTCGTTTGGCGCCAAATCTGACTGTTACCGAGAATACGACTTTCACTTTGCCACAGGAAAATGTGCCTGAAGCAGCCAACGTGGTGAGTTTGTTCCGTCGTGGTCGTGCGGTGAATACTTTACTGTTCTGGGTCGCGTTCTTCACTTGTCTGTTAACCATGTATGCACTGAGCAGCTGGTTACCGAAGTTGATGATGGCAGCAGGCTACTCAATGGACAACAGCTTGATGTTCATGATGGTCATGAACGTTGGTGCGGTTGTGGGTATTGTCGGTGGCGGTATTCTTGCGGATCGTTTCCACCTGAAACCGGTACTTATGTTCCTCGGTATGATGGGTGCGATTGTGATGAGCTCAATGGGCTTTGCATCTAACCAATTCTTACTTTACATCCTGGTGTTCCTGGCAGGTGCAGCGTCAATTGGTTCGCAAATGTTGCTATATAGCTATGTTGCGCAGTTCTACCCACTTGCGGTACGTTCGACAGGTATTGGCTGGTCTTCTGCGATTGGTCGTATGGGTGCGATTGTAGGGCCGATTCTGATTGGTGGTTTACTTGGTATGAACCTGCCTGCTTACTTTAACTTTATGGCAGTTGGTTTACCGGTTCTGATTACTGCAATTGCTGTTGCATTGATTATGCATGACAATGAGTCTGAGAAGATTGGTTCAATTGAACCAGCAGTGTCTAAAGCTTAAAGCTGAATTTTTAAATAAGAAGCCTCCGAAAGGGGGGCTTTTTTTTATTTACCGTGTGTATGTTAATATCTTAAATATTAATAAAATAGCAAAAAGACTATGATAGAAGAATACTTTAAGCCCTTAACGTTGCAGATTGATTCAGGATTCGGCTCAACAGCAGATTCTTTTTATTATGCAGCACAAGCTTTAGATAATAATAAAGATAGCAAATATGGTTTTGGTATTGGCGGGGGAAAATTACCAATTTTATACCTCTACAGACACTCTATTGAATTGTACTTAAAATCAGTAATTACTTTTATATATCGAATATATTCAAAAAATACTAGTTGTGATAAAAATTATGATTTTCCAAAACTAAATGAAAATGGAAAAGAGAAAAAGATATTCAATGTTCATTCAATTAACACCTTGTTTGAAAATTTTTTGATTCTTCTAGAAAGAAATCGAAGTTTTATTAAAAGTAAGAGTGGATACGATTGGTTAGATATTCCAAAGGAAATACCATTATTAATTAGGGCGTGTCATCAATTAAGCCATATTATGCTTGAAGCAAGGTAGATTGCTGACAGGAAGTTTTGAGCCAATTTATCATAGCGCGTAGCAATACCTCGATACTGCTTGAGCTTGGCGAAGAAGTTCTCGATCAGATGTCTTGCTTTATAAAGATGTTGGTCATAATCACGCTGATCAATCGCGTTACTTTTGGATGGCATCACGATCTGACCCTT
>NZ_MJIQ01000067.1:0-8977 GCF_001878775.1 Acinetobacter sp. AR2-3 | reverse complement strand
TTCTCCACTGTGTTTCTGATCCAGTTCCCGGGTTTTCTCGGTAAAACCTTCGGGAATGAGCTTGCGTGTGCTCATCAGGATATGGGCGTGATAATTGCGTTCATCACTGCCGGATCCGGTATGCGGGGCATGGATACAGGCATCAACGGCCACCTGATGTCTGTCCACGATACTGGCGCATAGTTCTTCGAGCATGGCCAGGCGTTGTTCCTGATTTAATTCACTTGGAAAAGCGATTTCAAATTCCCGGGCAACTGTCGAGTTTTTTCGGGTTTCGCGCTGTTCAACTTCGTTCCAGAGTCTTTCCCGGTTTTTTAAATGTTCTGGTGCGTCTTTGGGTAAATAAATCTCTTTGTATTCCACACCAGTTTTTCGGCTGTAGTCATGTTCTCGGCCTTCACGTTCACAATAGATCTTTTCACCAGCCCGATAGGCGATTGCAGCAGTGGCGGAACGTCCTGCTGATCGTGCTACGGTTTTGACTGAAAAGTGGTAAATCGCCATGCCTATTTTTCGCTTTTAAATTTTCACGTAGTGAAATACAACCGTGTCTACGGTTGTCGGGGTATTGGGGAGACCCCAATCGGACTTGCAAACGAAGTTTGCATAAGTGCGCTCTTCGAGGAAAACATTACTATACATATAGCACCTTGAATGCATATTCAAGTGCGCTTATGTTAGGGATGGTTTCCCAAGATGATGGTATTTAATTAATGAGCGTTACTGAAACACTAGACAGCAAAATCAAGGCACAGGAAGAAAAGCTAAAGCAGTTAAAGGCTCAAAGACAAGCAGCACTGGCAAGAGAACGTGCTAAAGAGAAAGAACAGGCTCGAAAGGATGATACTAGACGTAAGATTTTAATTGGATCCTGTATGCTGAAAATTACTGAAGAAGATGAACAGGCACGGGCTAAATTGATCGCTCAGATGGACCGATATTTGACGGATGAAAGAGATCGAAATTTATTTGGACTAAAGTAATAAGTTGCTAATTAAAAGAGAAATTTGTATCCTAATTTTTAATACTGGGAGGGAAGCTATATGAAAATAAATTTTATCATTTGGCATGTAATTATGGCTGTAATAGTTGCCCTCCTCGGATACGCATTTTTTGAAATTGCTGAGATTATAGTTTTTAGATCAGCCAATATTTTTCTTCCTGAAAATGTATCTCAATGGATTGCTATAGCTGCTGGAGTAACATGCAATATCGTTGGTTATAAAAAGATTTTTAAACGACAGTTAGAAAAGGTTTGCAGAGAAAATTTTCTAGCTTATAGAATCAATTTCTATACTTTTTTATCAAGATTTAAAGAAAATTGCTGATTCCATTTTAAGTTTCGCATAAGAGTTTTTATGTTAAGTGAATAGAAAAAGTAGGTACATGTGTACCTACCTTAAGAATAGAAATGATCGTAATTTTATCAAGCAGCTAAAATATCTAGGATTCTACTTCTTGGTAAAACATACTCTCCATTATCTTGCTCTTGAAAAAAGTCATTAGCGGCACGAATCAATGTATTGATGTAATCACAATCATCGTGCTTTTCATGCGCTGGGGGAGCAAAAAAAGCTAATAACAAAACTGTTCCCTCTGAACCTAATGTATAAACCATACATAAGTCACTTGTCCCTCGGCGTCCTATAAACCTACGAGGAAAATTATTTTTATCCCATTCTTCGATAGCTTCATCTGTCATAGCTTCTGCATCAAAGATATGAACATGCGCTAGTCCATGTGCTTCCATCACATGCCTTGGATAATCATTGGGAACATCTTTCCCAAATGACTCATGGAATCGTTTAGAAAACGCTCCACTATTAAACATATAATCTTCAAAATCTTTAGCCATCATAGTAAGGATATGCCGATCTTCATCGGTTTTAGCCCCAGCATAATAACAATCTAAAATTTGAAAATTTTTTGGTAAAAAATTAGGAATACACCACCTCCTGTAGAACTCGAATGAACTCAACAGTATAAGGTGTATTTAAGATTTAGAAATATTTTTTTAAAAAAAAATAGAGCCTATGCTTCTGATGTATTTGGATATTTCATCATGTAAGCATTTCGAGTATTCATAGAAATTCTTTCGGCTTTCTCTTTTGTTAAGCCATAAGATTTTCTAGCTACTTTTTTAACTACTTTTTTAGATTGAGATATAGACACTATATTTTCTGTTCTCATGAACTCACTATAACCATTTATATAATTTCTATACTCAAACCCAGATAGATTATGAATACGAAGATACATTTGGCAGAATCCTTAAATGGATGTTTTTTGATAAATCATTGTTTTTTAATAAAAAAACAATAATTTGTTTTACGGTTGGTCCGCGATTATAAAGCAACCGAATTGATTAAGATAGTTCCTATATTACTCTTGATAGATAAATCTAGTGTAAAAAATTGATACTTGATGGTCATTAGAAGAAGTTTTTTTTATTAATAAGTTATTAATTTTCATTAGTTTACCCTTTTAAATTAATTAGAAATAATATTTTTAATATAGGTATAGCATAAAAATAAGAAAAATAAATACTTATCTAATTTTTATTAGATAAAAATTCGTATGCTTAATACAAACTATAAGCAGTTGTACTGTTAGGTGCCATATGAAACTAAAAAATTAGGCTCTCTCGTTTCTACGATACTGGGAGTAGTTCAAAAGCCCATCATTTATTGGGCTTTTTCTATAAAAACTAAGGGTAAATTATTTCTTTTTAAGATTCCCATTTTCTATCTGATAGCTCATTGTATCAAATAAGAAGTCTGCAAGTGTTTTCGCTGAATTCACTGCTAGCTTTGCATGGTGTCTACTTGGTTTATACGTTACACCATGTGCATCAGACATTTTATTTCTCATAGTCGCAAGGCCATTAATTATATTGGATAACCCTGACAAAACTTGTTTAATTGAGTCTGAAATATCTTGTCTACTTGGATCTAGATTTAATAACTTTCTTACTCGATTAAAAATCTTAACTAGGTCTCCATCATTTCCTTTAGCATTAGGATCTAATTCAGCTTCAATTTTCACACATACTGCTTCAATTAAGCTGCGTGCATTAGTTATGGCCCCTGAGTAATCTTCGGCCTCAATTTTAGCCTTACATTTTTGGATTTGTTCTTCTATAAGAAGTTCATTAAGTTCTTCAGATTTTTCAAATCGCTTCTCAATTTCAATAATAGTTCCAGCTAACTCTCGTACTTTATAAAAATTTCCATCTCTAACTACTTCATAGCCGTCATAATTTAAAATCTCATTAACTTGAGCAGCGCAGATTTCTACTGAATGCCCCTTAGACGTAAGATCAATCCAAAGCCTAGGGTCAAGCATTTCTCGAATGGCATCTTTTAGTTTCGGCTTACCATTCAGTTCAGAAACTTTTCCTTTCGCATAAATGGCACGGCTTGGAAAACCTTGCCCATACGTTTCTCTAAACCCCATTTTATTGAAGAACTCTACAAGATCGACACCACGTCTATATGGCCAGCCTTCGAGATCTCCAGCTATATATTCACCAAGACGTTGAGTAGAAAAGTCAGATAATTTCATTGGCTTAATTCAGTAAATCTAAAATTCATATATTACTAATTATCAATAAATTTTAGACAATAAAAAACCCCAGCATCCTGCCGGGGTTTCTCATATTGGGTTGCTAGGTATGACTCCTGTCTTACCTCACGCTCCTGGTGCGATCTTTCTTATTCTTGTTGTTTGGAACATCCTGTTCTCTATGACTTCATCATAGGAAAATTCACCTATCCTGGATAGCCGCAAAGGGCCGAGTTTTATGTGAGCCAAAGCGTACAAAATAGCCTAAATTTCATCCACAGTAATTGGGGATAGTTTTCGCCCTGGAAGAGCTGAGAACATTGGGAAAATGCCAAAATTGAGCATTTTTTAGACGATTTTATTGGCGAAAGATTACAAAGTTGCTTAAAAAACACACGAGTTGTTAAAACGTCTGTTTTTTGATCTTTTGGGTTTTGGATTTATTGAGTTAACTATTTGATAAATAATACTATTTAAAAAGGCGTTTCGTATAACGCCCATTATGTTAAATAGAGGGAAAATCTATTTTTAAAGTGATAAAATTATTGCAGTTATTTTAAGAATAGCTGCTTTTGATACTTGATCATCTAGCCTAATTAAAAACTGTTTTTTAATAATTTGGAATATAAATAAGATTTAGTTAAAATTAACATTATTCATATAAATTAACATTATGTATTACATTTACTAATAATTTAAAATAATTAGTAGAAAAAAATTATGTTTTAATTATTTCTTTGATTATATAAATTGAGAGTAAAAAATGATTAATACGGAATTTTCAGAGTGTATTTCTGCATGTACAAACTGTTCACTTATTTGTACTGAATGTGCAACTTCTTGTTTAAAAGAAAAAGATTTAGAGATGATGCGTGAATGTATTCAACGTTGTCTAGAATGTGCAGATATTTGTCAGTTATGTGTGCGTATGCAACAACATAACTCACCTTTCCTCAAAGAGATTTGTGAGCTTTGTGCTAAGATCTGTGAATATTGTGCGGAAGAGTGTGAAAAACATTCACATGATTATTGTAAAAAATGTGCTGAGGCTTGCCGTCAGTGTGCAGAAGAATGTCGAAAAATTGCCATGTAAAATACTTCAATAATGTTAATTATATGGCTCTAGACTAACATAATCATTCTGCTAGTCTAGAGCCTTTCCTAAAATTAACATAATACACCTTATACGAAGGCAAAAATGGGAGCTATAAGCTCCCATTTTTAGTCTTTAATTCGCTTTTTCGCTTCGTCATAAACTATGCTATCAGCTCGTTTTCCGACGGTAATGAGCAGGATAACTACCTGATCATCTTTAACTTGATAGACAAGTCGGACACCAGCTTTTAATAATTTGATTTTATAGCAACCTGCAAGATCGCCTCTAAGCATATTCTTTGGAATATGTGGCTGCTCTATGACTTTGGCTAGTTTCTTTTTAAATTGATCTCGTATAGCAACAGGGAGTTTTTCCCATTCTGCTGTAAAGTCCTTGTGACGTAAAAGCTTATAAGTCATCTAATGTGACTTCCTCAAACATCTCTTTAGGATCATTAATGCGCTTACGGACAAGAGCTAATAATTCTTCATCTTCTTCCGAAAGCAAAGCTTTTTTGACAGGCAGTTTCCCAGTCGTAGCAACATACTCAAGAATACTAGTGAAGAAATCAGTAGGTGCAATACCTTGCTCTTTAAGGATTGAATAAGATTTTTCTTTAAGGGCTTCATCGACCCTGAAGTTAACAGTAGCCATCATATTTCCCAAGTATTTAATGTATTAGGAATAGTGTAATGCAAATTGCATTACAAGTCGACTTCGCATAATCGCCATTATGTTAAGTGAACAATAATTTCGTCGAATATTCAGGCTCTCAATTCTGCAAAACTTGCAGAATCTTGTCTAATTTGTAATCCTTGCGGCCAAGGGTGTCTAGCTAAGCTAAGGCAGGTGTTTGTTGTAGTCGGGCCGCTATAACGGATGACGAGTGCCTGTATGTTTAACCTAAATATCTTTAATAGGATCTCTAGCGAAGTATTGACCATCAAAAATGATCTAGAGCTGAATTCTGAGAATCAACTGATAACTAAATATAAGACTTCTACTTCTGAAGATTATAAAAAAGCAATTATTTTGATTTTTAAAGAACGTGGCTATACCAGGTTAGAAATAGGTCAGTTACTTGAAGGCCAACTGTAAAGACTTCCTAAAATTAACATAATACACCTTATACGAAATGCTCTGTAAAAATCGTTTTAAAACAATATTTTATGTTATTAAAAAAAGCCTAAGCACCCACTCTTAGGCTGTTTTAGTCATTTTTCATGTTCCACGATTATTTATTGATCAATGTTCCACGGTTTTATTCAGTTTTAATAAACCTCATCCGGTTTTTTGGTGAGTCATTATTTCATGTGCTTGCACTGAAATTGGCTCATCAAAAAATTGGAGTCCTGGCTAACCATAGGGAAGGAAAAAACGGCTCAGGAAGCCTCTCTTCTTAGGTTGAGGCTCAACGTGTTCTGGAACAGGGATACGTTTATTCTCTGAAGTAGTCAATCCGTCCTCTTTAAGCTGTTTTGACGGAATATTGGTAGTTATATCATCTGAGTTAGGTGAGATCTTACTTTCAATATTCTCTTTATTTGAATCAATATTGGATTTTAGGGGCTTCATTTCAATTAGTGTAAGAAGCGTATCGATACGAGCATTAGCTTTAGTCTCTCTATCTTCTGCTTTTTCTAATTGTTTCTTCAAAAAATCGATCTGATTTTTTAATTCTATAACTGTTTTATCAGTGTATTCAGATGTATCTAGGTTTTGTATTTGAGGTGTATCAATACGTTTTGGCTGTTTTCCACTAAACGGTTCACCATATACTCTTAATAACTCTGAAAAGTCTATAAAGCCATCATGATCACGGCTTAATACCCCATTTTTTATATCTTTATAAAGTGTCGCTCTAGATTTTTTATACAGTGTGGCAGCATCACTAACACTGTATTTTGTACTTGTTTTCATAGTGTATTACTGTGTATTTAAGATACGTATTGCAGAATACAATAAGTGTATTCTTCAATACACTCAAGGTTTGAAGCCTAAGTTCCGTAAGTAAGGTAAAAACGGCTTCTGTTGTTTTGGATCTCTCAGTTTTTCCTTGATTTTTGAAGCTAATATTTCATAGCTCTCACCCTCAAGTGCTAGATGAGAAAGTTCATGTAGACGTGATAGTTGATTACCAAACATATTTATCTGAGCATCTGTTAACTTATAGAACTCTTTCGGTATGTCTTTACTTTCCTGACCAATACTTCTTGTTTTTTCTTTAAAAGAAAAAGTAATGTGAGTAACTTTACGACCTGTTTTTTTCTGTTCATAAGTCACACGTAAAGGGCTGTATTCATTTATTTGATCTACAGCAGTATCAATTACTCTTTTTTTAAAATCAGCAAATAACGGATACTTTTTACCTAGTTCCAGCATGGTTCTTAGATTATCAACAGAGATTTCACGCTTACCTATTTGTCTGTATTGCACCAGTAACTCATAAATACGGATGCCGTACCCACTGTTGATACCTGCAATATCAGATAGAGCATATTTCGTAAACTCTCTACTTAGGTTAGATATAAAAGGCAAAATTGGTTTTGAAAAGCGAATACCAATGACACTTTGACTATCTAAAAACTGAACCTCCTGTACCCATCTCATTTTGATAGATTTATCGTCCACAGAAAGGTTGATAGATCTTTCATAAAGTCTATTAATCCCTTCTTTTAAATCTCTATAGGCTGTTTTTTCGTGTACTCCTAGAAGCTGTAATTCATTAACACTCACTGGGTATAACTCATCATCTGTGATGGGTTGATTCTTTGGAATACGTGAAATGGCTGCTAAGACAATACGTTGCTCTACTGCACTTAATTGATATGAAGCTTCTATAACTTGATTTGATTTTACAACTTGATTCTTATCCAAAATAAAACCATTTAATCTTTAATATATGACAAATATATACTTGTCATAGTTAGTAGTCAATCCGTCATAGTTAAGTAGTCAATCCGTCATAGTTAGTAGTCAATCCGTCATAGTTAGTAGTCAATCCGTCATAGTTAAATGCTGAAACCATTGCTATTAAAGGCATACAGAGGGCTGAAAAGATTTAAAAGATTTAAAAATAATTAAAAAAGGAAATTTGAAAAATTGCCCTTGGTTTTCGCTTCGCTCAAACTCTATTGAATCTCGCTTTCGCTCGATTCGTCGGGGCAATTTTTGGTTCATATTTTCGTGAATTTGAGGAAAAGCAAAAGCAAGATCAAAAGCAACTCGGAATTCGCTTCGCTCATGAGCTTTTTTTCTCGCTACGCTCGGTTTAGGAATCAAACTTGGAAAGTTCGCACCCATTCGGGATGCTCTGATATGCAGGTGATTGATGGATAGGGAGCTTGTAATCAGGGAAAGGAAAGGGCAAATTTTCTCAGTTCGCTCGTAGACACTCGCTCTGTTTATCGACTCATACCACGAGATTTCATTTTAGGCGCATGTTGCTGTGCTTTGAGCTGTTGTTCTTGTCTGAGTTTCATTTGTTGTTCTGCTTTGATCTCATTCACACATTTCTTAATAACTTGATAGGTTGAGTATAGAGTTTGGTATTGCTTGGCTTTGGCCGGATGTTGTTGTTGGTACTGCTTCCAGGCATGTTCTTTGAACTTCTCATTTTCCAATAAATCCTTCACACCATGTTTTTTCTGGTGTTCATGCTGACCTTTTAGCTTTTTGTGTTCCTGATAAATCTCGTCACGTTGGGCTTCCCAGGCTTTTTTTCCAAACAGTAAGGGTTTGTTCTGGGTTAATTCGTTGTGTTGATCGACCAGGCTTTGCAATTTGTCATAACTTTGCTTGAGTCGGCTCTTCACGATGTCCTGGGCGAGCTGCTGATTGAACTCGTTTTCATGTTTTTGCATCTTGCCGAAGGTGTTTTCGGCCTTTTTAAAAACATCCTGCATAAATTCTAGGTCTAGATTCGCGTCTTTTGCGCTGATTTCGCGATTTAGCACTTTGCCAAGGGTTTCCCTCTGTTTTTCCTCAAATAGGGCTTTTTCGTCAATTGGTGGCGTTTTAGCGCTATTTTTGATTTGGATCTGCTGTTCAGTTTTCAGTGTGCTGAGTTTGATCTCATTTTCAGCAATCAGCAGATCCATATTTTTGCCGTATTGCAGCTGCGCCTGATTTCTCTGTTTGATTTCATCATTGCTTCGGCTGATTTCGGTCTCAATCCCTTTTCGGCGCAGTTCGGTGACTTTAGGCCCTTCGTGCAGGGTGGCTTCCAGACCATTCTCTTGGTCCTTGTAGCTGCGGTGGTCGACTCGGGCGGTGTATCCGGCCATGTCCAGGTGCATATTGCAGATATCGGCAAAG
>NZ_MJIQ01000066.1:0-947 GCF_001878775.1 Acinetobacter sp. AR2-3 | reverse complement strand
GAGATAGAGATATTGTTATTTTCGTTTAATCCCATTCATTATTCGAGTTATTCAAAATATATAAGACCTCTTGCGAAAGTAAAAACCACCTCAATATAAATTTCATGAGATATCAGAAATTAAATCGTTTTTCAGATTCTGAATTCAAACGCTTGGTTGGCGTACCTCGACATGTTTTTACTGAAATGGTAGAGGTTTTAGAAAAAGCAGAATCACTCAAAAAGAAATCAGGTCGTCCTCATACTTTAGATATAGAGGATCAGTTGTTATTAACTCTCAATTACTTACGGAACTACAGCACTCAACTGGAATTAGCGGCAAATTACCATATCGCTGAAAGTAATGTGAATCGAACCATTAAAAAGGTTGAAGATGCATTGATGAAATCAAGACGTTTTACTCTGCCAAAACGAAGCATTACCACGGCAGACGAACACTTTAACTGGGTAATTATTGATGCGACAGAATGTTCAATAGAACGTCCGAAAAAAAAATCAGAGTAAATTCTACAGTGGTAAAAAGAAGAAATATACGCTAAAAGTACAAGTGATCTATCATCCGAACAGCAAACAAATCATAGGGCTAGATATATCGAATGGCAGTCAGCATGACATTAAATTGGCAAGAAAAACGGTTAAGAAATTCAAACATTGTGAATATGTTATGACTGATCTAGGGTACTACGGATTAGAGCAAGATGGCTTTAAATTATTGATGCCAATAAAGAAAAAGAAGAATTTACCCTTATTTGATGTTGAGAAAAAGTACAATAAAATGATTGGAAAAATACGAGTTGTGATCGAACACATTAATAGTCAATTGAAAACATTTAGAATATTAAGTGAACGCTATCGAAATAGACGGAAAAGATTCGGCTTACGCATTAACTTAATTGCTGCACTCGTAAACCGGATAAACTTGCAATAATGACTTTCGCAAGAGATCTA
>NZ_MJIQ01000065.1:0-764 GCF_001878775.1 Acinetobacter sp. AR2-3 | reverse complement strand
TCGAAGTTTTAAAAGAAGCAGAATCACTTAAAAAGAAATTAGGGCGTCCTCATACTTTAGCTATAGAGGATCAATTATTATTAACACTCAATTACTTACGGAGCTACAACACCCAATTGGAATTGGCGGCAAATTACCATATCGCTGAAAGTAATGTGAATCGAACTATTAAAAAGGTTGAAGATGCATTAATGAAATCAAGACGTTTTACCCTGCCAAAACGAAGCATTACCACAGCAGACGAACAATTTAACTGGGTAATTATTGATGCGACAGAATGTTTAATAGAACGCCCGAAAAAAAAATCAGAGTAAGTTCTACAGTGGTAAAAAGAAGAAACATACGTTAAAAGCCCAAGTGATCTATCATCCGAAGAGCAAACAAATCATAGGAGTAGATATATCGTCTGGCAGTCAGCATGATATTAAATTGGCAAGAAAAACAGTTAAGAAATTCAAACATTGTGACTATGTTATGACCGATTTAGGGTGCTATGGGTTAGAGCAAGATGGCTTTAAATTATTGATGCCAATAAAGAAAAAGAAGAATTTACCCTTATTTGATGCTGAGAAAAATTACAATAAAATGATTGGAAAAATACGAGTTGTAATCGAACATATTAACAGTCAATTGAAAAGATTTAGAATACTAAGTGAACGCTATCGAAATAGACGGAAAAGATTCGGTTTACGCATTAACTTAATCGCTGCACTGGTAAACCGGATGAACTTGCAATAACGACTTTCGCAAGAGATCTATTATAC
>NZ_MJIQ01000064.1:0-47313 GCF_001878775.1 Acinetobacter sp. AR2-3 | reverse complement strand
TAAAACGTTTGAAAATAGAGTTTGAATGACCAAAACAGGAAGGAATATCTCGCCACGGACAGCCTGTTCTAATTCTATAGAGAATAGCTTCAATAAAATTGCGTAAATTTGAGTTGTGGTGAATGGATAAATTACGCAGAATAACTTTCAACTTTTGCCAGTGTTGATCTGTCAGCATGGTACGAGGCATAGCGAATAGTAACATTGGGTTTGGCGATTTGATTTTACTACTTCGCTATTTTTTTAAACTAAAAGTGTCAACACACCCTAAAAAAAGCCTTTCGACTGAAAGGCTTTTTGTCATTCAAACCGTATTAAAGCGTTGCCAAAATATCTTTTAAGGTTTGGCGCATATTTTTAGACTGGGTAATCGGGCGACCAATTACCAGATGTGTTGAGCCATCTATCATTGCCTGTTTCGGTGTCACAATACGTTTCTGGTCATCTGCATTCGACCCTTCTGGACGAATGCCGGGTGTCACCAATGCAAAGTCTTTTCCAATCGTTTCACGCAACATTTTCGCTTCTTGAGCTGAGCAGACGACACCATCTAGACCACTATCTTTTGTCAGTTGTGCCAGACGTTTTACATGCTCATTTGGTTCAATATCCAGACCAATATCTTTCAAGTCTTCACGGCCCATTGACGTCAATACAGTTACTGCAATCAACTGAGTCTTATAATTACCCGCTTGCAAACGCTCTACACAGGTTTCCATCATCTTGCGGCCACCTGAGGCATGCACATTCACCATCCACACACCCAAATCTGCTGCCGCGCATACAGCCTGTGCTGTTGTATTTGGAATATCATGAAATTTCAGATCCAGAAATACATCAAAGCCTTTATCTTGAAGTGCTTTGACAATGATTGGACCTTCATGGGTAAATAACTCTTTACCAACTTTTAGTCGACACAAGGCAGGATCTAACTGTTCTGCAATGGCTAAGGCATCAAATTGGCTTTTGGCATCTAGTGCGACGATGATACTCAAGAGATTACCCCTTCATATAGGCAAAAAAATAAGCCCATTATAATGGGCTTTGATTTTCATTGGTAATATCTAATACAGTTTTTTCATGCCGGGTATGGGCTGCTGCTTCAGCGGCCATTAACTTGGCTGTATTCAACTGTTCCTTACGTAGATGTTCAATGTCTTTACGCAGTCGTTTTATTTCCCAATTCGTCTGAAAAACCCGGAAGATCTGAACGCCCAATAACAGGCCCAAAACGACACCTAAAGATAACGTGAGGAGAAGTAATAATCCCAGGCGCATTGCGGGAACTTGAGTAAATAACAAGTCCACTGACAATTCGGTACCGTTTTGCAAAACCAAAGCTAATGAATAACCAAACAGTACCAATAAAAGAATGACCAGAACGTAACGCATGAACACCCCGCAAAATATTTACAATTATTTTTGTGCAGACTCGTTCACAGCGTCACGAAGTGCCTTGCCTGGTTTAAAGTGCGGAACTGCTTTTGCAGCCACTTCTACAGATTTACCAGTTTTAGGGTTACGACCTACACGCGGTTCACGGTGATGCAATGCAAAACTACCAAATCCACGAATCTCGATACGGTTGTCAGTTGATAATGCTTCTATCATTTGATCGATCATAATTTTAACGGCTTCTTCCACTAAAGGCTCAGCCAAATGCGGATTTTTTAACGCAATACGCTCTATTAAGTCAGACTTATTAAGTGCTTCAGTAGTCATCTGCGACCTCTTTAATTATCAAGCTACTTGGGATCTATTTCCCGATAATAACCTGTTTAAATACAAAACGGTAGCGCAATAATTAAATACTACGCTACCGTTTACAGTATTTGTATAAAAAGTATTAGTTAACTTACATTAACAATACAATTCAAACGCTTACTTAGTTGCCCATTTGAGCTTTGATCAGGTCACCAATCGTCTTAGGACCATTGTCTTGACCAGCAGGAGCTGTTTTCAAGTTAGCAACTGCTTCTTTCTCTTCAGCTTCGTCTTTCGCTTTGATAGACAAGTTGATTGCGCGAGATTTACGATCTACGTTGATGATCTTCGCTTCAACTTCTTGACCAACTTCAAGGAACTTAGTTGCATCTTCAACGCGGTCGCGGTTGATCTCAGATGCTTTCAGAGTCGCTTCAACTTCGTCAGCTAACTTAACAGTAGCGCCTTTAGCGTCAACTGCAGTTACAGTACCTTTAACCAACGCACCGCGTTCGTTAGCAGCAAGGAAGTCATTGAACGGATCGTTGTTCATTTGCTTGATGCCAAGGCTGATACGGTTGCCTTCAGCGTCTACAGAAAGGATAACCGCTTCAACAGTGTCGCCTTTCTTGTAACGACGAATCGCTTCTTCGCCTTGTTCGTTCCAAGAAATATCAGACAAGTGAACTAGACCGTCGATACCGCCTGGTAAACCGATGAAGATACCGAAGTCAGTGATAGATTTGATCGTACCAGAAACTTTTTCGCCTTTGTCGTGGTCTTTAGCAAACTCTTCCCATGGGTTAGCACGAGTTTGTTTGATACCAAGAGAAATACGACGACGTTCTTCATCAACTTCAAGAACCATAACATCAACTTCGTCACCAATCTGAACAACTTTAGATGGGTGGATGTTTTTGTTCGTGTGATCCATTTCTGAAACGTGTACTAAACCTTCAACGCCTTCAGCGATTTCAGCGAAACAACCATAGTCAGTCAGGTTAGTTACGCGCGCTTTAACGATTGAACCTTTAGGGTAACGGTTCATGATCGCTAACCATGGATCTTCGCCAAGTTGTTTAAGACCTAGAGAAACACGGTTACGTTCGCGGTCGAATTTAAGTACTTTAACAGTAACTTCTTGACCAACTTCAACAACTTCTGAAGGGTGCTTGATACGTTTCCAAGCCATGTCAGTGATGTGAAGAAGACCATCAATACCGCCAAGGTCAACGAATGCGCCGTAGTCAGTAAGATTTTTGATAGTACCAGTAACTGTTTGACCTTCTTCAAGCTGAGCAAGAAGAGCTTCACGGTCAGCTGAAGATTCAGCTTCCATAACAGCACGACGTGAAACAACAACGTTGTTACGTTTAGCGTCAAGTTTGATTACTTTGAATTCTAACTCTTTGCCTTCTAGGTGAGTAGTATCACGAATAGGACGAGTATCAACTAAAGAACCTGGAAGGAACGCACGTACTGGACCGATGTCAACAGTGAAACCACCTTTAACTTTACCAGAGATAACACCAGTAACGATTTCGCCGTCTTCAAAGATTTTTTCAAGTTTAGTCCAAGTTTCTGCGCGTTTAGCTTTTTCGCGAGAAAGAACTGTTTGACCCATACCGTTGTCAAGTGCTTCAACAACTACGTCTACAGTGTCGCCAACTTGAACTTCAAGTTCGCGCTGTTCATTTAAGAACTCAGCACGGTCAACAACGCCTTCAGATTTAAGGCCAGTGTCAACAGTTACCCAATCAGAGTCAATGCTTACTACAACGCCCTGGATAACTGCACCCTTTTCAACGTTGAGGTTTAATTCGCTTGCTTCAAAGAGGGCTGCAAAAGATTCGGTCATGATATTTCCGATAAAGTCAGCGGTCTTGGATCAGACAAGGCCGGTTTAATTAAGCATCTACATAGTCCATATAAAACTGATCAAGCTATGCGTTTGCTGATAAAATTGGGTTAATTTGCTAACTGCTGATCCACATAAGTGGTCATCAGCTGGAATACTTCATCGATATTCAAATCTGAACTATCAATAATGTAAGCATCATCCGCAGGCTTGAGTGGAGCGACGGCGCGTTCCGTATCTCGTTTATCGCGAGCGATGATATTAGCTAAAATGTCGCTTATTTTAACATCCAGTCCCATGCCCTGCAACTGCTTTACACGTCTTTGCGCGCGTGATTCAGCCGAGGCCGTCAAATATATTTTTGCCTGAGCATTCGGGAAGATACTTGTCGCCATATCACGTCCGTCTGCTACCAGACCAGGCGCCTGTGCAAAGGCATGCTGACGTGAAACCATCGCTGTTCTAAGCTCAGGAATTGCTGCAACTTTTGAAGCAAACTCTCCTACCCGTTCAGTTCGAATAGTTTGGGACACATCTTCACCATCCAGCCACACCTGCACCCCGGTGTCGGTACTGACAAACTGGATATCTAAATTTGTTGCGATTTGTACGCATTCTGGCAATTTCGTGTCTAGCGAATCCAGCAAATCATGGTGATGCAATGACAAACCCAAAAGGCGGTAGAGCGCGCCAGAATCCAATAAGTGAAACTGATAATGTGCAGCCAGTTTCGCTGCTAACGTGCCCTTGCCAGACCCACTTGGACCATCAATGGTAATAATTTGAACTGTCATTGCTTTCCCGTTGTTGTTTAAACAGATTTTGCGAGTTTTGTCAGGCCTAGTTTAATCGCTGCCTGTAACTGTGCAAGGATTAATTTACTCACAAAAGGCGCACGTGCCTGCAATTCAATCGTATAAGTTACTAACGTTTTGTCATCAGCCAGTGCTTCAAATTCAATAATGCCTAAATGATGCTTGATCAATGGATTTTTAATAATCTGATATTCGATGCGATTATTTGGCTCGAACAAGGTAATTTGTTCTTTCAGCGGCTTCACTGGCCCCATACCCATTGCACGTACTGAACCGAGTCCATCAGGATATTCAGCATCCGCAGAATCCTTGATTCGTTCGACCTGCATCGGTGCGAAGGCAATATTATAGGTGGCATGCTTGGACATCAAATTGAAGACATCATCAAGGGCTGCTGGGAATTCTTTTTTTACTTGGATGCTGTTCATTATTGTTCCTGAAGATTGCAGATATTTGAAAGTGGGAAAATTTTAGCGGATAAAGTAAATTTACTTCTGCGTATTTAATAACTTTTCTTGTAACTTGAATTGTCGTTTCTGCTCGCGACGCAACTTAAAAAATGCACTGAGCTGTTCAGAGCATTGCTGCTGCATGCAGCCTGCCTGGAAAGAAAATACGTGATTATAATAACCGGTTTCAAACAGTTGACGCGCACTCACCAGTGAACCTGCTTTCGCTTCAAATGCGCCAAATACTACCCGTGAAACCCGTGAATGCACCAGCGCACCAACACACATGGTGCACGGCTCTAAAGTCACATAAAGCACTGCATCATCAGGTAAACGATAATTCTGGATGTTTTGACAGGCATCACGTAGTGCAACAATTTCAGCATGCGCAGTCGGATCATTCAACGAGATGGGCGCATTAAATCCCTGACCAATGATCTGATTCTGACTGACGATAATTGCCCCGACGGGGATTTCTCCCTGTGCAGCAGCAAGTGCAGCCTGCTCGTAAGCACGCTGCATCCAGTATTCATCTGTAAATTGTGTTTCGGACATTGAGGCTTAAATCACACCATAATGCTTGAGCAGCTCATTCCAGCTTTCAATAGTCGTAACTGGAGGATTTCCAGACAGGATACCTTTTAAGCTCATATCTACACCTTTTTTCCACTCAGGACTAAGGTCTTTATCGACCAGACGCGCTCGCACTCCCTCGACAAAATCATGATGACGGATTTTCCAGTCAGAAATTTGAACTTCCAGCTCGAAAACTTCATTCCAGGAATGTACCTGCTTACCCCATTGCCATAATAGCCAGGTCAAGGCTGCGGTAGTCGGCGAACCTTTTTTCAGGTTTTCACTGGCCTGACGCAACCAGTCACTACGCGCATCACTCAGGCCAATAATCGACTCATAATCATGCTCAAAGTTGATACCACGGCAAACACTATGAATCACATCCAAGGAGTTTTGCAGCGGTCCTGGGCCGACTGGACGGTGCATACTATTCAGGGTATCATCAATGGCACGAAAGTCACCTGCAGGATAATGCTCCCAGTCGATATTAATGACTTTATCCAAAACTGAATCACGCTGTGCATCACAAATATGCGTTGCCCAGCCAATCCCATAAGCGCCCGCAGCGGTCATGATCGAACCGGTCAAGCCAGTAAATAGACCAATCGCACCACGATCTGCTAAGAAGCGGGTTGCACCCACGTCTGGATACAAACCGATATTAATTTCAGGCATCGCCAAACGCGAATACGGCGTCACTAAACGGAAAGGCGCTGCCATAAACAGGCCCAAGCCACCACCCATCACATAACCTTCACCCCAGACTAAAACGGGTTTGGCATAATTATGCAATAACAGATCGAGTGCATATTCTTGTTCAAAAAACTTATTGGCAGCCGCCACTTCATCATTAATCACTAACTGACGCAGTTTACGCACATCCCCACCCGCACAGAACGCTTTCGGTGTGGTTGAATCGAGCCAGATGGCTTTTACGCTGTCATCATGATGAAAGTCCTGAAATACTTCCAAGAGTGCGGAAGCGATCGACTCATCCAGCGCATGCAAAGATTTCGGGCGATTTAAACGAACGATACGCCAACCATTGTGCGCTTCTTCAACAATCAAATCCGGATGATAATGTTTAGTAAGGGGAGAATATTTCATGCGTCCAGCTGCCAATCTATAGGCTCAATGCCATGTTGTTTGAGGTAGTTATTCGATTTTGAAAATACTTTACAACCAAAAAAACCACCACGGTTTGCGGCCAAAGGCGATGGATGTGCTGCCTTTAACACGAGATGCTTGTCTTGATTAATGCGCTGTCCTTTACGCTGTGCGTATGCGCCCCAAAGAATAAAGACAATATGTTCACGCTGTTCATTTAATACATCAATGACGTGATCGGTAAATTCTTCCCAACCACGCTTTTGATGCGAAGTCGGCTGACCTGCTTCGACGGTCAGTACTGCATTTAACAGAAGTACACCCTGCTCTGCCCAATGCGTCAAGTCACCATGCTTCGGTCTTTCAACCCCGACATCAGCATGTAACTCATGAAAAATATTACGCAAAGATGGTGGTAATGCAACCCCCTTTTGCACGGAAAAGCTTAATCCATGCGCCTGATTTGGGCCATGATAAGGATCTTGCCCTAAAATCACCACTTTTACCCGATCTAGCGGTGTGGTATTCAAAGCATTAAAAATCAGATGATTGGGAGGATAAATGATTTTATCTGCTTTTTTTTCTTCAACGAGAAATGCTTTTAATTCATCCATTTTCGGACTGAGCAAAAATTCACTCAATCCATATTTCCAGCTTTCATCCAGCTGAACTTTATTCAGCTTGGCCAGTTGCTGTTCATTTAAAGACATTCTTCAATCCTAAATCTATGTCAATGGATTTAAAGTCACGCAGACTTTAAATCTGTACCTGTAAATCTACTGTAGGGTTATGAAATGGTGTGCCCTGTTTGAGCTTGGCAAACATGTCCGGATCTGTCCATTCAGCTTGCACTTGTTCAGAGAACTCAAGTTGCTCCAGACTCAAAATTCCCATCTGTTCATTTTGAATATCTTCTAAAAAGCTTTGTGCATAGCCGGTATCGGTTTCATGCACAATCACAGAATAGACTTCGACATCGCCTTCACCATTTTGTGTCACCGTCGATGCCAGCACCTGCTGTGCCAGAAAGAAGAAAATACGAGAAAACTGTTCTGCTGATGGCGATACCGGCAAAGACACCCAGCGCGCACTAAAATCCTTGCAGGCCTGAATATATTCCGGATCGTCATTTTGCCAGAAGCAGATAGCATGATCGAAAGAATCAAAGAAATCCTTAATCACACTTTTAAGCAGACCAAAGTCATAGACCATTTGACCATGATCTAGCTTCGAGGCTTTTAGCAATAACTCGACTTTATAACTATGGCCATGGATCGAACGCTTACAGCGATCTGACGTGCAGTTACGCACAATATGAGCATTCTCAAACTTAAATAACTTACGAATTAACATATGCCGTAATGTCGTCAAAAAATAGGTGAATTAATTTTGATTATAAAGCAAAAGTAAAGCTTTGAGGATTAATTTTGCTGTTTAGCATGATAGGAAAAAGGCATCAGCCCGGCATTTTCGCTTATACAGCCTGTACAATTCATGAGCTAAAATTAAAATGGTGCCATGCTACGGTAGGCCACATAAACCTGTTTGTCCTGACGGACTAGATCACTGCTAAATTGGCGCTTGCGCTCACTTAAAACCACTTCAATCCGAGCTTTAAAATAATTGGATTGCACCCCGAGCTGACTATTTAACAGATTGCGCTTGCCCGCCTCCACTTGGGCGAAAGGCTCAAGTGACCATAGCTCAGAAACATTAGAGAAGTGCTCCAGATTGGCCTGTCGCTGATCCAGCAATTGCTGCACGGCATTTACGTCCAGTTTTTCATCCATACTGGCCAAAAGAAAAGCTGAAGCTGTATTGATATTCACTGGACTCTCCTGCAGCGGCGCTGCAGTTAAATAAGGTTCAACCAGCTTGTATTTATTCTCTTCAAAACCGCGTACCAGCTTTAACTCTTCGATACTATGAAATTTGGCATTCGGTGGCAAAGCAGCATTGGGTATACCCTGATAATAATTTGACTCAGCGCCCATAGCCCCACTGGTCAACTCATCCTGATCCTGCCAGTCAATGACTGCTTCACTGAGCTGTTCCGGCAAACCGGCACGTTTTAGAATCAGCTCGAACAATGCCTTGGCATTTTCATTCACCGTACCTTCGGCGGTGATCAGGCTATTTAAATTAAACTTTCCCGATTCATCCTGCACAATTCCGGAGACATAACCGTCATCTACCGGAAAAGCCGGCATGGGTTGCGCCCAGGTTTCCTGCAGATGGTCGACCTCTGCAGCATTTTCAGCATCATCGACCAGCAATTCAGAAAAAAAGGCCTCGGCACTTTTGGCATACATAAGGGACTGGTTTTGTCGCATCAAATAGGCAGTGCTTTCAGCAGTTGCAGCCTGACGTTGGGCAATCGTAGCCGCCAAAATAGTCGCTAGCGCTACCATCACCAGAATGGTAATCAGTGCAATGCCCTGCTGCTGCTTGATCATGATCGCTTTATTCATTTTCATTTCTTATTATTCTGCGCTGGGTTGACCGGTGTTCTGAGTATCAAGCAAAAAGTCAGTATTTAATAAACTAAACATCCATTCATAACTGACGCCATTCACGGTTAAATTGATTTTAATCCCTTTAGGCAAACGCTGTTTATGCTCTAACTGATTCAGATCAGCAGAAGTATCCGGCCATTGCGTGAGTTCATTCGGATTAAGTACGACGATCTGGAATTGTTCCACTTCCGACAATAAAACACTGGATTCGGGCTGATCTTGACCTGTCTGATTTAGATTCCGGTATTTCAAGCGATAAAGTTTCTGCTCATCGGCTCGATACTGATATTCAATGCGTTCATCTGGGGAAATCCCCTCTTCCAAAGGGTCAGTTACCCCGGTTTTACTGAAATTAAAGCGTCCGTTCTGCAGCACCAGAGCCGGCTGAATATCCCCATTGATGTTGGCCGTTAAGGGTACTGCCTGTACGGTATCTCGCAGAATCTGCTGATAGGTTTGCTGTAACTGACCTAAACGCTGTTCATGAATCACATTCTGATCTTTGGTTTTGACAATATAATCAAAAACTTTCCAACCTAAGGCAGACAGCACCGCAAAGATCGCAATTGCGACCATTAATTCAACCAGGGTAAATCCTTTAGGCTTCATGGAGTATTGTTCATGCGATGATTAAAGAACATCAGGCTGCTAATCCCAGATTCAACTTGACCACTGTCCTGATTAACCAGACTAATCTGCAATTCGATTCGCTGCACATTCGGACTGACCGTCGGCTCACTGCGTTTATCAATCTGCCAGGTTTCACCTTGCTGGGTCAGCTGTTTAGAAGCCGTACCCTCCATCCATTCCTTATTGATTTCCATTTGTGCCACTTCATTTAAAGCAACAAACTGTGCTTTGGTACGTAGAATGGCATTCGAGGTCGACTGGGTATACTGCATTGCGACTTTGGTCAAAGTCATGGCTGCGGTCGCAAAAATTGCCAAGGCCACCATAACTTCCAACAAAGTAAAACCTGAGGCACGATTAAGTCGAGTAACACTCGACCGTGCCGCAAGTCCGAAAGCTATGCTTGAGGAGCAGCGATAAACGAAACAACGTTTCGTCCGAGCGCAAGATGACGAACTCTGTTTGGAGTACACACGATGAAGTCGATCAATACCAGACTTAAGCTTTATGATCGCACCAAATCCAGTATTCTGCTTGAAATATCTAGATTTCATTGATTTTACCCAGATGATCAATCTCAATCGCAGCACCCACTTCACGGTCTTCTAAAAAGAACTGAATCCGCACCGGCTTGACTTCACCATTGCCGAGCCAGATCAATTGAGGTGAATTTGCCTGAGTCAGGTCACGGTTTTGCGCCCTGGCATAACGCTGCTGTTCCAGTGCCTGAATCTGAAAGGAAACATGATCAGGTAAATTACGCAATTTAAAATCTGCATAACTTTGCCATTTTTCATTTTGCAGGTTCGGTTCATTCTGCGCTGCTGAACGATATTCTATAATACCATAGCGAAATGGCGTGACATCTGTCGCGGATTGAACGTCAAGCGCAAGTATTCTGGACTGATCATTGGCCTCACGTAGCACCCGTTGCAAGTCCACCAATAAAATTTCCCGCGCCTGCATCGCTTTGCGCTGATCGACACCACTGGTATTGAGCAGCACTAGTGATGCCATAATTCCCATAATCACAATCACCACCATCAATTCGATTAAGGTAAAGCCACGAACTGCACTGTGAGGTGATCTGATCATAGGACAACCTTAGACAAACTGGTCGGCAGAATGCACCTGCTTGGGCAAAGCCAGCGCCTGATCGATATAGGCCACACGCAAGGTATCGCGTGAACCCAAATAACGCTGATAGAAACTGGAATTAAGAATTGCAGCTGCACCATGGGTCAGCGACCAGATCGAAGCCAGATAATCGCGTACCGACATGCGGCTGTTGATCGATGCCAGATAAGTTTCTGTCATACGGATAATCAGGCGTAAGCGCTGTTTGCGCACCTGATAAAGTTCGCTAAACAGGTGCTGGATTCCAACCCCAGTCGTCGACAGGCGTTCTTCAATTTGATGAAACAGCACAGTACGTTCAGGATGATGCAAATGATGCAGCATAAAGAAGGCCAGATGTTCAGGAAAGGCTTTATCGCTATCCTGAATCATTTCCAGCAACATGCGCTCATTACGGATAATCAGCAGCATGTACAGCTCATCTTTACTCTGAAAATGTTTATAAAGTGTCCCTTTGGCCAGATCAAGCTCGGCAGCCAGCGCATCTAGCGTCATTCCTGCTTCACCATTTTCCAACAGGAGCTGTTCTGCAACTTGAAAAATCAAGGTTTCTCTTGCTCGAAACTGAGCCTGACGATCCATCTTCACCCTATAAACTCTCTTTGTACTTTATATAACTTTATTTACTTTAAATTCAGAAGATTTTCAAAGTTCTGCTTTGTGATAAAAGCCATTTCTTCTAGCGACTTATCATATACATCGCAAAGCGCTTTGGCTACATAAGGAACGTATTTAGGCTCATTAGATTTGCCACGATACGGCATTGGCGCAAGATAAGGACTATCGGTTTCAATCAGCACACGATCCAGCGGAACCTGCTTGGCGACATCACGCAGATCCTGCGCATTTTTAAAGGAAACAATGCCGGAAAATGACACATAATAGCCGCAGTCCAGTACCGCTTTGGCGGTTTCCCAGTCTTCGGTAAAACAATGCAAAATCCCGTGAGTCGATTTTTCCGCGCGGATAATATCAACGGTATCATGCTTGGCGGAACGGGTATGAACAACTACAGGTTTTTTGGTGATTTGTGACGCATGAATATGCCGGGCGAAACAGGCCTTTTGCTCTGCAATAAAATCGGTACTGTGATAATAATCAAGACCGGTTTCACCGAGCGCCCAGACTTTCTCCGGTTGCGCCAGTTCGACCAGATATTCAGTCGTGGCACGCGCCATGGTTGCAGCATCTTCGCAAGGATGTACGCCAACGGTATATCCGACATCTGCATGACGCGCGGCAATTTTGGCCAGCTCGATATGATCATCTAGATCGACCGAGATACTCATGAATTTGGAAACACCGGCTTCACGAGCCTGAGCCAATGCTTGGTCCAGATCACCATGATATGGTGTCAAATCAAGCAGGGTTAAATGACAATGAGTATCTACAAACACGATGCGTTCCTACCAAGGGTAAATTAACTACATAGTGTAACTTTTACGTCCTTCAGATTTAAGACCCGCAACCAGACGATCTGCTTCATTTTTGAAATAAACGCCTTTTTCACCGCTTAACTGGATGCCAAAGCCTTGTGGCTTGATGCCATTCTGCTTTTGCGAGACCCAGATGACTTTACCAGTTAAAGGAATTTTCTGGGTCTGGTCAGGCAAAGTCGTCAATACAAAAACCTCTTCGCCCAGTTTGACCGGCTGCTTGGAAGGAATAAAAAGCCCACCACCCACAACATAAGGCATATAGCTGGCAAACAGTGTTTCAATGTCAGGAATATTGGCCTGAATAATACCGCCCATACGTGGTTGCATGTGATTTCCCCTTAATTAAAGATTCATCAGTTTGATAAACAATTCATCAATAACCAGATTGCTTTGGACATTCTGTTCGAGATATTGCTTGGCTTGCTGAAAATCCTCATAAATTTTAAAAAGTACTTCTAATGAATATTGTTCGGCAAGTACATTGAATTCAAGGTCAATGTTTTTCACCGTCTGATTTAGCTTGACACAAATTAAATCGGACAACAAGTATTCAAACATTTGAGCAAATTCACCAAAACTCAGGCTTTTATTCCATTTGGTCGCAATTGCCAGTGGCATATTTTTTTGCATAACCAGTTTTTGCCAGTCTTGCAGAAATTCCTGACGCAGTGGCAGCCAGGCACTTTGTGCAACCTCTAATGCCTGTAATGGCATCTGATTGGACAGGTTCATCAGCAACTGTTGTTGGCTAGCACCTGCATCTGGGAGCTGATTCTGGACATAATCGCTAAATTGTTCTGCGGAAATCCGGTCCAAAGCAAAATGCTGCAAACGACTGCGTATAGTCGCGGGCAATTTTAAATAATGATTCGCCAGTAAAATAATGACCGTATTATCACCGGGTTCTTCCAGTGTTTTGAGTAAGGCATTGGCAGAGGCAATATTCAAGGCTTCTGCCGGCTCAATCACAATCACGCGCCAGCCATCTACAGTCTGTTGCACAAAAGGCAGCAGATCGCGAATCTTCTCGATCTTGATTTTGGCATTCTGTTTTTTATTGTCGTCATCGGTACTGATATGCACATAGTTGGGATGGGTGTCTGCCTTTAACCATTGACAGCTACTGCATTCACCACATGGCCCGGCAGGCTGACGATTCAGGCATAACACCCAAGCCAGAAACTGTTGGGTAAACGCTTCTTTACCACAGCCTTTTTTTCCATAAAACAATAAACCATGTCCAAGCTTAGGAAAGCGCCCGGTCAGGGTTTCCCAAACCTGTTGCTGCCATGGATAGATATGTGCATTGACATCAAAAGGCATGTATTTGACTCTTCTTAGGCAAAATGGGAAAGATCCATCTGATTCAGGCGATCCAGATCTTCCTGGGTATCTACACCTGGCGGCAAATTGGCTTCAGCCACCGCAATGGCAATACGATGTCCATTTTCCAGTACCCGTAACTGTTCTAGAGATTCCAGTTTCTCCAGCACACCCATGTCCCAAGTCACATATTCTTGCAGCAGTTTCACCCGATAGGCATATAGGCCTAAATGACGGTACGCCTGATTATGCAATTTTGGTTCAGCCAGTTTCACGCCATCACGGTCATAAGGAATGGTAGCACGGCTAAAATACAGTGCCTGCTGTTGTTTCGACATGACGACTTTTACAATGCTGTCACGTTTGAATTCATCTAATTGATAGATCGGCTCACATAGCGTCGACATGGAAGATTCAGGCTGATCTTCTAGAAGTTGAGCAACCTGTTTTACCAGTTGCGCCGGCAGTAAAGGTTCATCCCCCTGTACATTGACAATAATGTCATCACTGGCCCAGCCTTTAATTCGAGCCACTTCACTCAAGCGGTCTGTGCCGGAAGGATGATCCGCTGAGGTAATCACCACATCAATGCCTTCAGTACGGCAAACGGCAGCAATACGTTCATCATCAGTTGCCACACACAGATCGTCAAAACCTTGCACTTTTTTGGCTTGGTCCACTACCCGCAGAATCATGGGACGACCATGAATTTCCAGCAACGGTTTACCCGGTAAACGTGAACTGGCGAAACGTGCAGGAATAACAATGTGTTTCATAATGAATGAGCCTTAAGAAATTTGAATGCCGTATTGTTGTAACTGTTGCTGCAAGACTATATAGCAGGCTAGCGATAGGACTGCATCGACTGGCACTACCCAGATATCCTGTTTAAAATCTGGATATTGTTTAAGTAGCGCCATAATTTTTACTGCGTCTTTTTCAGTAGTAATGATCGGATTACTATCATCAAACTGTAAATCCTCAATGTCATAGTCATGATGATCTGGAAACTCATGACACTGAAATTGTTCTATGCCTAAATTTTGCAAGGTCTGATAAAACCGCTGTGGAAAGCCAATGCCGACTACCGCATAAAAAGCCGCTTGAGGATTAAAGATTTTAGTGTTGTCCTGATTGAGCAAATAAGGCTGTGATGCAGCCAGATGCATATGCAGTTCAGAGCTTGGATTAGCCGAATGCTCAATTACGGTTCCCGCTTTCAAACGGGCCACTGGTTCACGTAGATAACCTTCTGGAAGCAGTTTCTGATTACCCAGACCGCGATTATTATCCAGCACAATCCACTCAATCTGGCGATTCAAGGCCCAATGCTGCAGGCCATCATCACAGATAATCAGATCCAGTTCATGTTTGTGCAGCAATAACTCGATACTTTTCTGCCGGTTGGGACCAACTGCCATCGGCACGCCTGTTGCCTGTACAATCAAGGCAGGCTCATCTCCGACAATCTCCGGCAAGGTATTAAAGTCGACATAGGCAGGAAATGGACCTTGGCCGCCATAGCCTCGACTGATCACGCCTACCCGAACATTTTTCTCGGTTAAATAATCCACCAGATGAATCAACAAAGGTGTTTTACCGCTACCACCGACTGTGATGTTACCAATTACCATAACGGGAATTGGTGCACTATAACTTTTTTTAATGCCTTTTTGATAAAGCCAGTGATTGCTGACAAAACCCAGGCGATACAACCATGACAAAGGACGCAGCACCACCAGCCACTTTGCCTGTGCATTCCAAGCATCCTGAATGATTTGTGCCAGTGCCATAAGTTACTGTTCCTCAAAGTTACGCTGATGCAACTGATAATAAGCACCATGTAGCGCAATCAGTTCGGCATGACTGCCCTGCTCAACAATACGGCCCTGATCCATGACAACAATACGATCCGCGTTTTCAATCGTCGATAGACGATGTGCAATTACGATGGTGGTACGGTCCTGCATGGCTTTATCAAAGGCACGCTGAATAAAGTATTCCGACTCGTTATCCAGCGCACTGGTCGCTTCATCCAGAATCAGAATAGAGGCATTTTTCAAAATTGCTCGCGCGATGGCGATGCGCTGACGCTGGCCACCAGACAGGTTTAAACCCTGAGCACCCAGCTGAGTATTATAACCTTGCGGTAGTGCCATAATAAAATCATGCGCATAGGCTGCCTTTGCTGCCGCGATAATATCTTCATCGGAAGCACCTTCGAGCTGACCATAAGCAATATTTTCCCGCACGGTACGATTAAACAGTACTACTTGCTGGTTCACCATGGCAATCTGGGTTCGCAAGGCGGTAATTTCAAAATCTTCAATCGGTTTCTGATCCAGCAGAATCTGCCCCGAAGTCGCATCCTGATAACGCACCAGCAGATTCACCAGAGAACTTTTTCCTGCACCAGAACGTCCTACCAGCGCTACTGTTTCACCGGCCTTGACCTGTAAATTAAATTCATGAATGGCATGATGGCCATCATCATAAATCAAGTTAACATCTTTAAACTCGATATCGCCTTTTAGGCTATCAGTCAACGTCCCGGTATTTTTTTCCTCAGGCATATCCAGCAATTCAAATACTGAATGTGCTGCGGCCATACCCCGTTGAATCTTTTCATTGATATCCGTCAAGGCTTTGATTGGTCTTGCCAGCATACCCGCCGCAGTAATATAAGCAACAAATTCACCGGCAGAGGTGTCACCCAAGATTTGTGGGCGCAAGGCAATAAACATCACGATACTCAGTGAAATGGACATGATCAACTGAACGACAGGACTATTCAACTGTTGCACAGCGACCATTTTCAAGCCACGACGCAAGTTTTCAAGCGAGTTCTGTTTAAAGCGTTCCTGCTCAGAACTTTGCCCGCCAAAACCCTTGACGATCAGGTTGGCATTCACCGTTTCCTGCACTACATGGTTCACATCACCCATGGTGTCTTGTACTTGTTGCGATAATTTACGCATCCGTCTTGCAGCTTTACTGATAATAAAACCTATGACGGGTGCAAAAATCAGGATACACATGGTCAGACGCCAGTTGGTATACAACAGGTAGCCTAATAATGCCAGGGTGATCAAACCTTGTTGCAACAAGGTTCTTAGGGCTTCAGTTGAAGCAGCGGTTAGCTGTTCAACGTTATACATGATTTTGGCAGTAATATGCCCGCTGGTATTGTCCAGATAATACTGGGAAGGTAAACGCAGCAATTTTGCAAAAACTTCCTGACGGATATTGAATACCAGATTCCGGGAAATCACGGCAGTAAAATAACCACCCATGAACAAACCCAGTCCCCGGAAGAACATGAGTATGACCACCAAAAATGGGAAAAGTGAAGTGAAACTCTGGTCTTTATTTTGAATCGCCTCAATAATATATTCTAGTAATTTAGCGACAGAGACTTCCGTAGCGGCATTAATAGAAAAACCCAGCAGGACAAGCAATGCAATGCCCCAAAACGGTTTTAAATAACTTAAAAGGCGAAGATAGACCTTAAAATCGTGCTTCACTAATAACCTCGGGTGGGTACTTTGGTACTGATATTAATATTTACAAAGCCGAGCTGCCCGGCCACATCCATGACACGAATCACGTCCTGATGGCTGGCTTTTGCGTCAGCTGCAATGACAAACATTAAATCACGGCGTTCATTAGAAATCTGTTTAATTGCAGTATTTAAATCCGCGACTTCCTTACTGGCCAAGGATTGACCATTGACTGCGTAATGACCATTGGCATCCACAATCACTTCAACTTTCTGATCATAGCTTTTAGGCGGTACACCTTGCGCATCCGGCAAGGTCAGATTCATTCGGCTCATTTGGCTAAATGTCGTCGACAAAAGTAAAAAGACCAGAATAAACAGCAGACAATCAATCATCGGTGTCAGATTAATATGTACATCTTCCACCTGGTTGCGTTTGAATTTCATCATCCGCCTCCTAGCTGGCTTTTTGCATGTCTTGATCTATGTCTGCATGATTACGATAAAAAAGATCCGCATGAAACAAAGTCGCTTGCTGCTCAAGTTCAGCCACATATTCCTGAACAAGACGCTGAAAATAACGGTGAGCAAACAGTGCAGGAATTGCAATCAGCATACCGGCTGCCGTGGTAATTAAAGCCTTGGAAATACCGGGCATCATCAAGACCGGATCACTTCCAGTTCCCACATCGATCATCAGGAAAGACTCAATAATCCCAAGTACGGTCCCCAACAAACCGAGTAAAGGCGCAACTGCACTCAACGTGCCCAGAAAATTAATATTTTTTTCCAGATAACCGATTTCCTGTGACGCCACCACTTCCATCTGCGCGCGAGCATACTGCTCACCCTGCGGCTTACTAGTATAGCCCGCAGCCAATACCCGGCCCAAAGTGCTTTGCTTTAAGGCCGCACTTTGATTCATTTTTTGCATGACTTGTGCTGTATTTTGCGAAGGCCCCATCAACAGGATCGACGGAAGTACTACGTTCTTTTTCAGGCGGATCAGGCGCTCGATCGAAATCGCCAGCATAAAGATAGAACACAAGACCAGGGGCAGCATGAGCCAACCACCTGCTTTAACCAATTCCCACATCTAATTTATTCCCCAATAAAAAAAATATATAAATTATTCATCTTCTAAAATAGAAAGAATGCCATCAAGTTCTTCTAAAGAGTGATAGCTAATAACCAGTTTCCCTTTACCTTGCTTGTTATAGTCAATTTTAACATCTGCACTGAAACGCTCTGAAAGGCGCTGGGTCAATTGCTGAATATCTGGTGCTACCGCTTCTTTTACTTTTTCTTGTTTAGGTGTATTGAAATCACGGACTAACTGCTCGGTTTGACGCACAGACAGACTTTTTTCAATTACGATATCTGCAACTTTGAGCTGATCTTTAGCTTTTAAGGTTAAGATCGCACGTGCATGCCCCATATCCAGCAAACCTTGTTGCATAAAGTCTTTCACTTCTTCAGCCAAGCTGAGCAAACGAAGCAGGTTACTCACTGTCGTACGCGCTTTACCAACGGTATCTGCAATCTCCTGATGGCTTAAACCAAATTCTTCATGGAAACGCTGTAAGGCCAGCGCCTGATCAATCGGATTCAGATCCTGACGTTGGATGTTTTCAATCAGAGCCAATGCAATCGCGACCTGATCCTGAAGTTCGCGCACAATCGCAGGAATTTCAGTCAGACCTGCCAACTGCGCTGCACGCCAACGACGTTCACCGGCAATAATTTCATAAGGATAGCGTTCGTCATCGACCGGACGAATCACAATCGGCTGCATAATGCCGTGTTTTTCAATCGATGCCGCCAGCTCTTGCAAGTCTTGCTCGTTGATATAACGGCGCGGCTGGTATTCACCACGCTTGAGCAGGTTCACATCAATCTGTTTGAGCTGACCATGATCAAGACCTTGGGCTTCCATCTGTAATTTTTCTTTTTGAATTGAGCCTAGCAAGGCATCCAAGCCACGACCTTTAGCGAGTCCACGTTTCTTGACGGTCATGCTTTACTTCCTTTTTTCACTTTGCTTTTCTTTAATACTTCAGCTGCCAGATTTAAGTAAGCAACTGCACCCTTTGAGCTTTTTTCAAAATAAATCACCGGCAAACCGTGTGCTGGTGCTTCAGCCAGACGAATATTGCGTGGAATCACGGTGTCATACAGTTTTTTACCGAAATATTGTTCTAATTCTTCAGAGACATCACGGGTCAAGGCATTACGCGCATCATACATGGTACGTAATACACCGACTATTTGCAGGTCTGGATTCAATGCTTGCTGAATCCGATCGATGGTCTGGGTCAAATCAGCCAGACCTTCCAGTGCATAATATTCACACTGCATCGGAATCAGCACACCATCAACCGCTGCCAAAGCATTCACTGTAATCAGGCTCAGACTTGGCGCACAATCAACAATAATATAATCAAATGACTTTTCGACTTCTTGCAATGCATCACGCAAGATGAATTCACGTCCTTCTTGATCTGCAATTGCCAGCTCAACCCCAGCCAGATCACGGTTGGCACCCAGAACCTTATAACCGACTTCTGCCTTGGCGATCGCCGTCTCAATAGGCACTTCACCCAGCAATACATCGGTGACCGAATACAGCAGGTCATTCTTTTGAATGCCCGACCCCATGGTTGCATTGCCTTGCGAATCCATATCGACCAGCAAAACGCGTTTTTTTAACACAGCTAAAGATGCTGCCAAATTTACTGCGGTTGTGGTTTTACCAACACCACCTTTTTGGTTTGCAATCGCAATAATTTGTGCCATGTTGCCCCCAATCCCTTTAAAATTCTTAAATACGTTTTAATAGCAGTAAATGACGCTGTTCGTCTAAGCGCGGAACTTTAAGTTCAATAATCTCACAACTAAATTCATTTTTTAAAGCAGTGACTTCATCTTCAGGAATTAAGCCTTTCATCGAGGCAATAATGGTCTGTTCATGCATATACGGTTTAGAGGCATCCACAAAGTCAGTCAGAGATGCAAATGCACGACTGGTAATCACATCGAATTGACCCAGCTCATGAATACTGTCTTCATTTTCTACACGCGTTTGCACGGCAATGACATTTTTAAGTTTCAGATCGGCAATAAACTGCTTCAGGAAACGGATTTTTTTACCGTTTGAATCGAGTAATACACATTCACGCTCGGGCTGACATAAAGCAATGATCATGCCCGGCATACCACCACCTGTGCCGATATCCAGCAACCTGCCCGCAGGCAAGTCCTTTAAAATACTTAAACTGTCGAGCAGATGCTTGACCAGCATTTCCTTAGGATCACGGATTGCAGTCAAATTGTATGCTTTGTTCCACAACACCAAAGCATCCTGATACTTGAGTAATAAATTTAAAGCTTCATCAGATAGCTCTAAACCCAAAGCCTGGCTACCCTGCTTTAGTTCTTGAAAAAACATGTGCATAAACAATCTACGCTCGAAAAAGTTAGGTGGAAGTATACCGTTTTCTCTATATTGGCACAGTAGGCAGTGCTTAGCGAATATTCACTTAAGCAAACTTCCCTTCACGGATCGCCGTATCCAGTGCCGTTAAACGCTCCGGGGTTCCCACATCAACCCAAATTCCTGCCAGTTTAGAAGCTGCAACCTGCTGATTCTGCATTGCTGCTTTTAGCAACGGAGCCAAAGGACGTTTGCCAGTCTCTAAGACTTGGAACATCTTCGGATCAAGTACGGATACACCACTAAAAGTCAGGTTCTCACCTCCGACTTGCTGATCAAAGGTATAAGCTTTACCTTCTGCAAGCGTGAAATCACCCTCTGGGTGTTGTTCAGGGTTCTGCACAAGTACGAGATGCGCCAAATTATCCTTTAGATCAATATCCAGTAAAGGTGCAAAATCCATCGTGGTCCAGACATCACCATTTAACAGAATAAAAGGTTCATCACCGAGTAGCGGCAAGGCATTAATGATTCCACCAGCGGTTTCCAGACCTTCACCCTCATGTGACCAAAGGATGTTAATGCCAAATCGTGAACCATCGCCCAAAGCTTCTGCGAGTTTTTCACCGAGCCAAGCCGTATTGATGACAATTTCAGTAACACCGATCGCAGCCAGTTTCTCTATATGCCAGACAATTAAGGGCTTGCCCCCAACTTCCAGCAAAGGCTTTGGCGTATGCAGCGTTAGCGGCCGCATACGATTACCGAGTCCTGCGGCCAAAATCATCGCTTTCATTCAGGCAGCCACCTCATATGAGCCATATTTAGCTTCAAATGCAGGCATCACTCTGTCACGCATAAACTGCATGAATGGCTCTAGTTCTGCATAAGCCTTAGATTCTTCAAGCAGATACCACATCACACGTGGTAAGTCCTTGAGATAACCTGACTTGCCATCACGTTCAAACAGACGCACAAAAATACCTAAAATCTTGATATGACGCTGAATCGCCATCATGTCGGCGTCTTTTTTAAACTGTTCAAAGTCACGCTCTTCTTTAGCAGATGCTGGCAACAAGTCATAAAAGTTTTTGAACCAGCGATACACACGATCGGCATTCCACTGTACATAGGCATCACGGGTAATCGAGATCAAGTCATAAGTATCCGCACCAATCACAGCATCCTGAAAATCAATCACACCGAGTTCGGTTTCATTGTCGATTTTCATCAAGTTACGACTATGGAAATCCCGATGCACGATCACCTGTGGCTGTGCCAATGCGGCATTCGCCAAAATCGCAAAAGTGCGTTTGATCAAGGCGCTTTCTGATTCAGTCAGTTGAACCTTTAACGCTGGTAACATCCAGTCAGTCAGCAATTCCATTTCCGAGATCAGTTTTTCATAAGAATATGCCGGGAAATGCCCTTCTCCAGCAATCGATTGTAGTTGAATGAGCTGCTTAAAGCTTTGCTCATAATAGGCATCTACAGTCTCGTCATTCAGCAGATTCGACAGCAGCACATCACCAAAGTCTTCGAGCAGTAAAAAGCCATTTTCCAGGTCTTTTGCCACGATATGCGGAACGCGCACGCCATGTACATCAAAAAACTCATCTATCGTCACAAAAGGCACACAATCTTCTTTTTCTGGTGGTGCATCCATCAGCATAAATGTTTTATTATTCAGTTTGATTCGTGCATAACGACGGAAGCTGGCATCACCTGCTAAAAAATGAGTTTCAAATTGATCTGAACCGAGTACAGAGGCAATCCAAGATTGTATCAATTGTTCGCGTTGTGTATTCATTTGCAATTAATTCTAATACAGGCTGAGTTTTTAAAGTGCTAAGTGTAGCTACTTATCAACTTTTTCTCTATGATGCGACAATAATTAATTGCGATAAAAGCATGATTGGTTAATGAGACAAATGAAGCATCACTTTAAAATAAATCCTCTAGCGACTGCGATCTTAACCCTTTTATGTGGCAGCTCAGCCTCCGGCTATGCTGCATCAAATGTCTCGTCCGATGTAAATGCAGAACAACTCAAACAGCGCATAAATGAGACCTATCCAGGTGAAGCATTCTTTTCGCAATACTATGTCGACAAATCCTCAGCTGAAGCACAGCAGCGGCAGGAAAAATACTTAAGTTCGGCTTATTGTGAAGGCACCTGGGTGACCCCGATTGCCCCAGATGCAGCAACCGTTGCGCCAGATCAGGCTACATCCACCATTACTGCAGATTATGGACACTACAATCCAGCAGGTGACTCTTATTTAGAAGGCAATGTCATCATTGACCAGCAAGGTCGCCAGATTCGTGCTGAACGCGTAACGATTGATCAAACCCAAACCTATGCCAAAGCAGAAGGTCGGGTACAACTTGCTCAGGGTGGCCTGCTCTCGCAAAGTGATGATATTAATTATAATTTAAAGACCCAAGAAGGCGACCTAAATAACAGCTTCTATATTGCCGAGCAGCAACATGCGCATGGTCGGGCAGAAAAGATCGCCAGAACCTCGACCGAGACGGTAGAACTGGAAAATGCGACCTATACCACCTGTCCACCTGAGCAAAAACCGACCTGGAAAATCCAGGCAGAAAAGATCAAGCTGAACCAGGAAACTGGACGTGGTGAAACCCGCAATACCAAGCTATATGTTAAAGATGTTCCGGTCTTGGCAGTTCCCTATTTCAACTTCCCGATTGATGACCGCCGCACTACCGGTATTCTGACGCCGACATTTGGCTTTACCAATGATGGTGGTCTGGAACTAGGTGTTCCAGTTTACCTGAATTTAGCACCACAATATGATGCGACAATTACGCCGCGTTATATTGGCGATCGTGGGGTAATGCTGGATGGCGAGTTCCGTTATCTGACTGAGAATTATGGTGAAGGCCGTATTTGGGGAGGTTATTTACCTTCCGATGAAAGCTATAGCGACGAAGACCGTAAAAGCCTGCATTTCTTACATAACTGGCAGATCAATAATCAGCTTTCCACCAACCTTGAATATAACTACGCTTCAGACAAAGATTACTTTGCCGATCTGGACAATAACCCGAACTCTAAAACTGACCTGAACTTACGCCGTGCCTGGGAAGTCAATTATAAAAATGGTATTCCTGGCTTAAAGGCACAATTCAAAGTCGAAGACTTCCAAACCCTAGATCCAACTGTACTGGATGAAGACCGTCCTTATGCACGTTTGCCACAGCTTTTAGTCAATTACAAAACTGGCAATCCATTGGGATTACAACTTGAGTTTAATAACGACACAGCATATTTCCAGAAGGATCTGAGAAATTTCGCTGATACTGACCCAACGGGTGAGAAGGTATATCAACCGAGTGGTACACGGATCTATAATGACTTTTCCGTGCGTTATAATCATTTTACCCCGTGGTCATTCTTCATTCCTCAGGCGACTGTACGCAACATCAATACTTTCTATGATGAAAAAACCCAAAGCCGTAGCGCGTCTAGTGAAAATAATTCAATTGTGGTGCCACAATTCACGCTGGACACCGGCTTAATTTTTGAAAAAGAAGGTACGTATCTACAGACCTTAACGCCTCGTCTGTTCTATGCGTATTCACCTTATGAGAACCAGCAGAATCAGCCAAACTTTGATTCAGTCGTCGCTTCGATTAATTATGATCAACTTTTCAGTGCGCGTCGCTTTTATGGTAATGACCGCCTGGAAGACAATAACTTTGCCTCCTTAGGTCTGAGCTATAGCCTATTTAATGAAGAAGGTCTGGAGCGCCTGCGTGCCAGCGTTGGACAGAGCTTTTTCTTTGAAGATCGCCGTGTAACGTTGGAAAATGATGCAGATGAATTCGACCGTGAAAGTCATACTGGCCCTGTAATTCAACTGACCAGCCAGCTGTCAAATAATGTTCACGTTAATCTGAACTCAAGCTGGATGTCGAATGGATCGAATGCCCAACGAGATTTGCAGGTTTATTATACCGGTGAGCAAGGCAATCTTTATAACCTAGGCTATTTCTATCGCAAAGATATTCCGAACCGTCAAAAGAGCTATGATCATGTGGTGGGTTCATTTATCCAGCCGATTGCCAACAACTGGCGTCTGGTTGGACATGCCCAGTTTGACCTCGACAATAGTGTCGCACGGGAATATTTACTTGGCGTGAACTATGAGTCATGCTGTTGGGGAGTTTCTGTTTACGGTCGCTCATATTACAATGACTTAGACGACGTTAATGATTCAAGCGTCAAAGCCAAACGCGCCATTATGGCCGAAGTCAGCCTGAAAGGCTTAGGTGGGTTAAGCAGCAAACTCACCTCATTACTAGAAAATCGTATTCTAGGTTTTAACAATATCAATCAAACTTGGACAGAACGTTAATGAAGACAAAACAGTTAAAACAAATTTTTAAAGCAACCGCACTTGCGCTATGCCTTTCTTCAGCGATGACGACTTTTGCTGTTGCCCAACCTAAAGATGAAGTTGTAGCTGTAGTCGACAATAGTATCATTCTACGTAGTGACTTGGCTCAAGGTGTAGCCGAAATCTCACATCAGCTGCAAAAACAGAAAAAGGCAGTTCCACCACAACAATATCTTGAGCAACAAGCTTTAGAGCAACTGATTATTCGTCAGGCACAGCTTGAACAAGTTAAACGTTATAATATTCGTCCAGATGAAAAAGCTTTAAATGAAGCCGTCCTGAAAGTTGCCCGTGATTCTGGTTCACCGAGTCTGGAAGCATTCCAGCAGAAACTGGATGCCATGGCGCCCAATACCTATGCTTCTTTACGTAACCGTATCGCTGAAGATTTAGCACTGAATCGTTTACGTCAACAAATCGTGACTTCACGTATTCAAATTACAGATCAAGATGTTAAAAACTTCCTAAATACCCCGCAAGGTCAAGCTTTGCTTGGCAGTCAGGTCCATGTACTGCATTTACGGGTAAGCGGTGAAAATGCTGAACAAATTGCAACACAGGTAAAGCAAGAATTAAATAGCAGCAATGACATTCAGGCGATCATCAAAAAGTACAGCACTGGCGGCGTTAAAGTCGAAGCTGCTGATATGGGTGTGAGAAACCTGTCAGAAATTCCAGCAGAACTGGCTGCACGCGTGACTACCCTGCAACCAGGTCAAACTTCTGAACTGATTCCTGTCGCTGATGGTGTACATGTTCTGAAGCTCTTGGAACGTAAAGGTGGCGAACAGAAAGCCCTTGTTCCTCAATATTTAACACGACACATTCTGATTCAACCGTCTGAAGTGGTCAGTCCTGAAAATGCCAAACAAATGATTGATAGTCTGTATAACCGCCTCAAACAAGGTGAAGATTTTACTGTTTTAGCTTCAACGTTCTCCAATGATACTGGCTCGGCTCGTGATGGCGGAAGTCTTGGCTGGGTTAGCCCAGGGGTAATGGTACCTGAATTTGAACAGCAGATGAAAAGCACCCCAGTAGGTCAGTTCAGTAAACCATTTCAATCCCAGTTTGGCTGGCATATTCTGCAAGTGAGTGAAACACGCCAACAAGATATGACACAGGAATATCAGGAACGTATGGCTCGCCAATTGCTCGGTGAACGTCAATTTGATGCCGAATTAGATAGCTGGTTACGTGAAACGCGCAATAATGCTTATGTAGAAATCAAAGATCCTCAACTAGATCCTAAACGTAACCGTTAAGCCTTACCATAATCCTAAAAAGCCAACAACATCTCGTTGGCTTTTTATTTAAAAAACTTAAAACGTACAGATATAAAAAAACCTCTCATATAGAGAGGTTTTTTAATTTTCAAACTCGATTAACGATTGTTTTCATCGTCTGAAGAGTCTTCAAATTTAGTGTCGTTGTCAAATCCAGTGCCTTGACCACCAAAGCCAGCACCTTGACCACCGAAGCCACCTTGACCACCGAAGCCGGCACCTTGACCACCAAAGCCGCCTTGACCACCAAAGCCACCGCCTTGACCGCCGAAGCCACCTTGACCACCGAAGCCGCCGCCTTGACCGCCAAAACCACCTTGACCACCGAAGCCGCCAGCACCTTGACCGCCACCAAAGCCACCTGCAGCACCTTGACCACCGAAGCCCGCACCTTGTGGACCAGCAGGCGCGCCAGCAGGACGTGGATTACGTGCAGGTACTACAGTTGAAATTGCATGCTTATAAACCATTTGGCTTACTGTATTTTTTAATAAAACCACGTATTGGTCAAAAGATTCGATATGACCTTGTAATTTAATACCGTTTACTAGGAAGATAGATACTGGGATACGTTCCTTACGGAGAGAATTCAAGAATGGATCTTGTAAAGTTTGACCTTTAGACATGTTATAACTCCAAAAAAAATTAAAAATCAGCGCAAAAACTATCTCTATTTTTCAATTAAAAATTATAAAAAAGATAGTCCCTAAATTTTGCTTTATCCGTGACAGTTTCGCAAGTCTTCTTGAGCCTGCTGTAGCGTAAAATATGTTGTAAATTTATGCTTTTCTTGCAAAGACCTTAACCACGTATATTGACGTTTTGCAAGTTGTCGTGTCGCAAATAAAGCTTTATCCTCCATTTCCCGTTGCTTTTCCTTGGTTTTATCAGCATTTTTTAAGAATTCCATAGCCTGACGATAACCCACTGAACGCATGGAAGGTAAATTTTCATTAAAATCGTATTTTTCAATTAAATTCACAACTTCATTTAAAAAACCGCTTTTCCACATAATTTCCAGACGTTGTTCAATACGCCCATGTAATTCTAACCGATCTGGCATCAGTGCATAATTATGGAAACTGTAACGATATGGTAAGTTTTTAGGTTGTTCTGCCTGTAGTTTTGTAATCGGCTCACCAGTCAATTTAAAAACTTCCAAGGCTCGAATAATGCGCTGCTTGTCGCTAACCTTGAATTTTTCACCGGCAATCGGATCGACTGCACATAATTCTGCATAAACCGCTTCCCAGCCCTCCTGCTCACCCTTGGCTTCAATCTCTGCCCGGATAGCATAGTCTGCACTTGGTAGGTTATCTGACAAACCTTCAAGCAAGGCCTTAAAATACAGCATGGTTCCGCCAACCAGAATCGGGGTTTTACCACGCACATGAATATCATCAATCAGGCGGCAAGCATCTTCGACAAAGTTGGCTGCAGAATACACTTCAAGTGGACTAATAATATCAATCAGATGATGCGGATAGCGCGCCAGTTCCTCTTTAGAAGGTTTGGCTGTACCAATGTCCATTTCCCGATAAACCAGTGCAGAATCGACCGAAATCAGCTCAAATCCCCCTTGCTCATACAGTTCACATGCCAAAGCGGTTTTACCACTTGCAGTTGGCCCCATTAAATTGATGACCGGCAATTGATTGGACATGTAAAACTACTCTCCTCGAGCAAAAAGTTTATCTAGTTGAGCCAATGGAAAGGCGCGCCAAGTCGGACGACCATGATTACATTGACTGGCAAATTCGGTTTGTTCCATCTGCCGTAATAAAGCATTCATTTCAGACAAACTTAGGATACGATGCGCTCGCACTGCACCATGACAGGCCATTCCCGCCAAAATTTGGTCACGCTTCTGCAATAGGCTTTGTGCTTGATCCCCCGGATCTAAATCATTCAATAATTCAGGAATCAGGGCATCGAAATCGGCCTTGTGTAGAATAGCGGGGACGCCGCGCACAATCACTTGCTCATCACCATACTGATCAATTTCCAGACCCAAACGTGCCAACTGCTCTTTCAGCTCTTCGACACGCATCGCCTGCATCCGGCTAATGTTTACGACCTTTGGAATCAGCAGTTGCTGTGATGTCCAGAATTCAGGTTTATCCCAAGCCGATTTCATTTGCTGCAAGACAATACGCTCATGCGCCGCATGCATATCCACAATAATCAGACCTTCGGTATTTTGCGCCAGAATATAAATGCCATGTAACTGGGCAATAGCAATGCCCAATGGATGCTCATCCACTTTAGTGTTTACATGTGTCTGAAAAGACTGCTCAGGGCTGAATATTTCGGTTTCCGAACTTTCTCTGAGCGGTGCTAAATAACTTTGCAAGGCATTATTCAGCTGCTGTGAACCAGAATAAGATTTACGGTAATCTTGGGAATAATGCACTGTTTGTGGACCTGAAGATGCAAAATCGGTCAGCACATCTGAAGTTTCATTTTCACTTAAGGCAGATGTCGTTCTCACCACCTGTGGCTGAGAATGCGCAGTCTGATGCAGGCTGAACTGTTCCTGATAACGCGGTTGCGGGGCTGTCAAACCAGGCTGTTGATCCTGTTTCATCGCCTCGGCCAGATCCGCAGTCGCAGTCTGGAATTGTGCCAGCGTTTCTTTGGCATAATGCCGCACAAACTCGTGTACTTCACGTTGATTCAGGAAGCGAATTTCATGCTTGGTCGGATGGACGTTCACATCGATATTTTCAGGATCAACTTCCAAAAATAGTAAATAGGCCGCATGCTGATGACCATGCAAAATACCGTCATAGGCCATACGCAACGCATGGGAAATAGTTTTGTCTTTGACAATCCGGCCATTCACATAAACATACTGCAAATCAGCCTGTGCACGTGCATCTGAAGGATGACCAAGCCAGCCAGACAAACGCATGTTGATACTGTCTGCATCCATCCAGTAGGCATTTTCAGTAAACTGGCGGCCAAGTAGCTGTTGAACGCGCTGGAAACGTAAAGTGCCACTATCTGCTACAGGTAAATTCAGTTTGATGCTTTCATTATGTTCTAGCACAAAACGGATATCAAAATGCGTTAACGCCATACGGCGCACGATTTCTTCGATATGACCAAATTCAGTGCCCGGTTTTTTCAGGAATTTACGCCGCGCAGGCACATTAAAAAATAAATCCTGAACCCGGATATGCGTCCCTTTTGAAGCCGCGACTGCTTGAATCTCCTGATGATCAAAAGCCGTGCCATTGACTTCTACCTGATAACCAATGCCCTCGTCATTTTGACTGCTGATCATGGTCAGGCGTGAAACTGCTGCTATCGACGCCAGTGCTTCGCCACGAAAGCCCAGACTGCTGATTGCATACAGTTCATCAGCGCTCTGGATCTTGCTGGTGGCATGGCGCATCACTGCCAGCGGCAAATCCTCATGATGAATTCCGCGTCCATTGTCGATGATTTCAATTAAAGTACTACCGCCCTGTTCGACCCGAATGATCAGCTCTGTCGCACCCGCATCAATCGAGTTTTCCAGTAATTCCTTGACCACAGAAGCCGGACGTTCAATCACCTCACCTGCGGCAATCTGGTTGGCAAGTGCAGGATCAAGGGCACGAATACGGCGCAGACTTAAATCATTCAACATGTGAGAATTGGCGCTCCAGAGCTTCTCGTAAGGCAAGATTCGATGAAATCAGGCTTGCAGTACGGCTAAGTTCATCTTCAGATTTTAAAATTTCAATAATCAAGTCAGCTTGCGGAATTTCATCGCCACCTTTGGATGGCCATTCAAATAAAAATAGCGCATTCGGTGTTTCCAGATAATCCCGGATTCCCATCAGTTCCAGTTCATACGGATCATTCAGACGATACAAGTCAAAATGAAAAATATCCTGACCATTAATTTGATAGGGTTCGACCAGTGTATAAGTTGGACTTTTCACTGAACCTTTATGACCCAGCTGTTGCAAATAATAACGCGTTAAGGTCGTTTTTCCTGCCCCTAGGTCACCAATCAGATACACGACCCCCGCAGGGAAATTTTCGGCCAGAACCTTGGCCAGTTTTTGGGTATCGTCTTCATGATTTAAAGTGACATTAAATGAATAAGGCATATTACTCACGACATGATGCAAAAGAATAAATATGATAGCATCGCCACGCTTTAAAAGCCTATTCACCTGTGTGAGAAACTGTGTTTTTTCACAGCATCTGTCCCTTAAGAGGTTAATCTGCCTGCCATGCAACCAACTGTTGAATTTAACCCGCCCATGCTGAATGGGGTCAGTGCCAGTAAAGTGTTTTTGCCAGCCAGTCCGGATGCACCCCTGACAGTTCTTGCTTATTTATGCGCGCAATTTGCGCATATTACAGCAGATGAATGGCAGTCCCGTTTCAACGAGGGTCTGATCTATGATGCTCAGGGCAATCAATTAACTCCAGAAAGTCCATTTCAGGCCAATAGCCACTGTTTCTATTATCGCTTTTTGGCATATGAAGTGCATGTTCCTTTTCAACATCAGATTTTATTTGAAAATGAGCATTTCATGGTGGTCGATAAACCGCATTTTTTGACTATGAGTCCGACCGGACAATATTTGCAGGAAACGTTATTGGTTCGTCTTAAAAAACAAACCGGCAATGAGCATTTGACGCCCATTCACCGGCTGGATCGTGAAACGGCAGGTGTAGTTCTGATTTCCAAATGCGTGGAATCGCGTGGCCTGTATCAGCAGTTATTTGCTACACGGCAGGTGAAGAAAACTTATCATGCGATTGCAGCTTATCAACCTGATTTAAAATTTCCATTGATCACGCGATTAAGAATGGAAAAGGGACAGCCTTTTTATACCATGCACGTGCTAGACGGAACGCCGAATAGCGAGACGGCGATTGATCTGCTGGAACATAATACAGAATGGGCCAAATATGAGCTAAAACCACATACTGGCAAGCAGCATCAATTACGGGTGCACTTGAATTACTTGGGTATTCCGATTCAGCACGATCCCTTTTATCCACAGGTAGCGCACAAGGCGGAAGATGATTTTTCTGCACCTTTAAGTTTATTAGCCAAACATATTCAATTTGTCGATCCGATCACGCAAAAAAGCATGAATTTCAGCTCGCAACTTGAATTGACACTGTAAATCGCTTGTCATTACAGATTATTTTCTAAAATCGGTCGCTTTAAGATTGAATTTCAAACGTAATTGATTAGAATAAAGGCGAAAAGTTAAGTAATTTAAAGCTTTAAAAATATTATGAGAAAAACTGAAGTTTATCAAATTCGCTTGGACTCGCAAGAGAAGAAACAAGCCTTTGCGGTATTTAAGCAATTGGGGATTACGCCAGCTCAGGCCGTGCGTCTTTTTTTCAAGCAGGTGGTGATTACCAAATCGATCCCCTTCTCGATTGAAAACCAGAATATCAATCTGGAACAGCTGATCCGCTTGCGCAAGCTGAAACAAAATGAAGCTAAAACCGAGCAAACTTCGCTTTCTAATTCTGCCCTAAATCTACTAGATGATCAGGAGATCCAGCTGGATGATGATCATCTTGATTTATTTGAAGAACTGAATGCTATTTTGGGTGAAAGCGACAAAATTTAACATTGTTGCATTTCCGAACAATTTCTAAAGCCTGCCACTCATAAACTTCGCTATGCTTGATGCTGATAATCAATAAAAAATTAGCATGGAGTATGCAATGCTCGTACGACGCGCCCAGTCAGCAGACCTGAATCAGCTGGCGATATTATTTGATGAATATCGACAGTTTTATGGTACGTCTTCCAATCCTGAACTCTCTTACCAATTTTTAAAACAGCGTTTTGAAGATGGGCAGACTGTTATTTTTATTAATACCAAAGATGATACCTTTACCGGTTTTATCATCCTGTATCTGGGTTTTTCTTCGGTGGCCTGCTCGACCTATTATATTCTGGATGATGTCTATATCACTCCAGTTTTTCGGCGTCAGGGCGCAGCCAAACAACTGATTGATACCGCGATTTTATTTGCCAAACATGAACAGGCCTTAAGAATCACCCTGGAAACCCAAAAGAATAATTATCAATCGCATAAATTGTACGAATCCATGGGATTTATCAAGGATGATGAATTTCAGACCTATCACTGTTTTCTGAAATAAGTCCTAATTTTTTTAATCACATTTCAAGCGAATAAAAAATTTATTATTCCGAGCGAAATTTGGCCTGCGCCGCCTGTTCCGCATTTAAATACAGCCATTCTCCTTCAGCCAGTTCAGACAAGGCCAAAGCACCTATTTGTGCACGGTGTAACTGTTCAACTTTATTGCCTACGGCAGCTAGCATGCGCTTTACCTGATGATAGACGCCTTGATGAATGGTCATTTGCAGACGGTTCTCAGCCAATCGAGTCACTTCAGTAGCTGCAAAAATCCCTTTTTCATTTCTCAATTCGACACCTTGCTCTAGTTGCTGAATCTGTTCATCCGTGACTGGATCCGCAGTTTGCATCTGATAAACTTTGGCGACATGCTTTTTCGGATGGGTGAGCGCTTGCAGGAACTGTCCATCATCGGTCAGGAGTAGCAGTCCGGTGGTATCCTGATCCAGACGTCCCACACACTGAATTCCCCGATTCAACAGAATGTCATCAAACAGGTCAAACACACTAAAATGATGCGTCGCCTGATGCGAACACTCGTAGCCTTGTGGCTTGTTTAAGGCGATATAGACTTTTTCCCGATAGGTATGACTTTTCCCATAAACCTCGAAATTTAAGTTATTCAAATCCAGTTTATGTTTGGGATTGTCAATCACTTCATCTTGAATTGAAACAGCACCATTTTTAATCAGTTGCTGACAATGCTTGCGAGAGCCGAAACCTTGTGACTGCAACATTTTTTCCAACAGCATCTGTTTATACCTGTATCGAGTGAAGACCTGTGCATTCTATCCTGAAACAGTCCTGAATTTGGTTTCTTCCGCTGTTTTCTAGGTATCATGCGTTGAAAAGCTCTACAATAGCTTTATTTTTCATTCTTTCTCTCCCGCTTATGTCGCAACTTGATCTGAATCTGATTGTTCTTTTGGTTTTACTGGCTTGCGGTATTTTCAGTCACAATAGTGCCGTCACCATTGCTGCAGCGGTGTTAATCGTTTTAAAAATCACGCCTCTCAGCAGTTTATTGCCTTATGTACAGGCGCACGGTTTAAATATCGGCATTATTATTCTGACCATTGGCGTTCTGACACCGATTGCCAGTGGCAAAATTTCAGGAGAAAGTATTCTCAAATCTTTCCTGAGCTGGAAGTCTCTCCTGGCAATCGCCATTGGCGTCTTTGTCGCTTGGCTGGGCGGACGTGGAGTGAAGCTGATGTCGAATCAGCCAGATGTGGTAGCCGGACTGTTATTAGGCACAGTGGCAGGTGTAGCAGTATTACGCGGTGTTCCAGTAGGTCCTTTAATTGCGGCTGGGATTTTATCCTTATTGATTAGTACACAATAATGTTCAAATCATTAGCGCACTTCACCAGTATGCAACGATTTCTCAAACATACATCACATGACCGGAAATATGCAGATCGCCCGTTGATTATCTTACGCTAAGCTCTAAAACAGTGCTTCAGGCTTGCTCAGAAGATCCTATCAAATCAACGGAATATTTATTAATTCGATCTTTCAAAATTCAAGCAAAGGAAAGTGAATGATTTTTAAAAGCGGTGACCTGATAAAAATCAGAAATTCAATAAATGACACCTACCAGTCTAATCTTTCAAAGCATAGACCAAACTTTCTACCATCTGACCATTTTCCAAATATACTTTAACCGGAATACGTTGATATTCATCGCCTTCAAATACATCCAGCTCATTCCAATATTTAGGGAGATTCTCGGATATGAATACATAACCGGTAACAGTCTCTCCCGAATCACTGAGCTGAATACCCGGACTGCCCAGCTCAGCACCCCAACCGCGCTGCTGCAAATGCCCACGAATATAACCGGCTTTCCAGCTTCCCCCAATCCGTTCCATCACATGGGCATTGGGTTGCTGCGGACGAAGCGTGCCGTATACGAATAAACTGTGCATCTTAAGAACTCTTAAACATCATTTTGATGATTACTCTACAAATAGTAGTGCTAGACGCACCTGGTCATAAGCCATTTTAGGCGTAGTCAATTCCACAATCGGACGCAGCTTAATAGAACCGTCATCATTAAAATGTTCCGAATTTTGACGCTTGGTCAAGCGTTTATAAATCTTGCGCACCTGCTCCACGACCTCTTCACCCGGATGTGCCAGCGAGATATCCAGCCCCTGCTCTTTATGCAAACGCCCCAAATGATTGATGATGGTTGCCGGGGTCAAACCACGTTCAGTCGCGATATCGGCAATTTCATAACCTTCTTCAAACAGTTCACGCGTTTCGTCTAGCGTTGCAGCGGCATAGCTTTGCTTACCCCCATTCTTGGAAATTTTCTTCTCATTGCGCTGGATTTCAACTTCATTCAAAGTCCCGCCACAATGTCGGATAAAGGCCTTATGCTGTGCCGTCAAATCGACATTTTCAAAATTCGCTTCGGCTTCATCAGAAAGTTCCTGAAAACGGCGATCGGCTTTAATCGCCAGACTATCGAGCTCCAAAGCCTGTTCATTAAAGCCTTTTAAACGTAAGCCATTTAAGCTTTTTAAACGGGACAAGGCGACATAGCCCTGGCCTTTTTCAAAGGTATGACTCAGATCAATCTCAGCAGCTTCCAGGGTCATGCCTTGTGATTTATGAATGGTAATTGCCCAAGCCAGACGCAATGGAATCTGCTGGAAACTGGCAATGGTTTTACCGGCCTCATTGTCTACCGACCAGGTTTCAGGCTCAACCACCAGTGTAGTACCATCGGTCAATTTGACTTTAGGCAGCACACCATATTCATCATCCTCTTCAAAACTGATGACTTCGCCCAGACTGCCATTGATATAACCCATATCAAAGTTGTTTTTTACAAACATGACTTTGGCATGTTTTTTCAGGGTTAAAGCTTCAGGCGCTCGCACTGACGATTTTAAGGTTTCGATCAGCTTTTCATTGCCATCGCATTGTGCATCAAACTGACGCGGATCATTGTCAATTTCATTTAGATGCTTAAAGTTAATACTGTCTACATCCATATTATGCGTATACAGGCGCGTATAGGTATCGCCGATTTCTTGATGTCGGGTTGCCTGTAAAGCCGTACGATGTTCATGGCTAATCGCCTGTGCACGAATCGCGTTCAGGATGTCATTCAGATAATCATTGCCCTGACGATGCTGCTCGGTCAGGTAACAGACGCGAAACTTGGCTTCAACCCACGCATCTGACATAAAGCAGAATTTGTCCCGGTTGCGCTCATCATTTTTACCAACTGGTGGCAACTGGAAAAAGTCACCCGCCACAATCACCTGAATACCGCCAAAGGCTTCATCGCTGTCTTTGAAATATTTCAGCACCTGATTCACCAGATTCAGCTGCTTGGCATGCAACATGGAAATTTCATCAATAATCAGGACTTGGGCATTTTCCAGATGTTCTTTTAAGTATTTGCGCTCTTTCATCCGCTTTAAGTCTTCTTCAGACAAAAAGTCTTTAATACCAATGCCTGCCCAGGTATGAATGGTCATACCGTTCATATGTGTGGCTGCAATACCAGTAGATGCAGTAATGGCAACGGCGACCTTACGTGCCTTTAAATAATTAATATATTGATTCAGCGTATAGGTTTTTCCTGCACCGGCAGAACCGGTTAAAAAGACATTTTCTCCTGCTTTGAGTAACTTAAGGGCAGTTTCCTGTTTCATAAGAGCAATACCGTAAAAGAACGGCTATAGCCTAACGATTTTTAGCGGAAAAGTTAAGCGTCATGGAGGAAAACAAGCTGTATTGAACTGTCAGGCCTGCAAGTTGAGCCAGTTAATAAAATGCATGGCGATATTGCTGTATTCAGCTTCTGCTTTCTGGTTGTTCGGATATTCCAGCTGATCAAAAATCACCTGCCCATTCACCAATTGACACCCCAAGATCAAGGGTAGGCGCACAGCCGGATGAGACATGCGAAAGGCCACATACTGCCCTTCCACAATTTGCTGGGCATAGCTTGCCGCCAGACAGTTCCTGAAAATTTTAGATTCCTCTAAAATCCGCTCCAAAGTTTTAAGCTCTTCAAAACGCCAGTTGAAATACAGTAAAAATGAAACCTGAGTGATTGGTGTCCAGTTCACCAGTGCAAACTGTTTTTTCAGCTTGGCGATCATTTCCTGCTTTTGAATCTGATCATGCCAGACGACCGCCTGATTAAACAAACTGGTCCAGCTCAGGTTTTTCGGTATTTCTGTATGACTGGAAAAATACTCTACTAGATAGTCACGCACATAACTGTCAAAAAGCGACTCACGTACATGCCCGCTTTGCAAATAAAACAGCTGCCTGAACTCAGTAAAAGGAATGCGATAGCGGTGCAGAACATTATAGAAATCACGGTTCTGCTGGCTTTGAGGCTGAATATACACCAGAACCTCATCTGGTAAATGCGCCGTAATTTTATATAAATGCTGCATATAAGCCTGCATCATCCGGCTCAAGTTCAGGTAAACCTTTTTGGTCAGCTGATCATCCATTTTGACTACATTGCGCAGCAGCTCCATCCATTCGTCCAGATACAGAATTGACGGACTAATCGCAATCCGCTGATCCTCGATCGATTGGCGTGTGCCTTTTAATACCACCGCCTGATTATGCTGGTGCTGAAACCAGTCATGCTGGATCGCATATTCATGCATGCTATGAATAAACAGTCGCGCCGAGACATATTGAAAATATTGTAAGGTCGCCAGAATAATCTGCGGATGAATATGATGGCTGTCTACAAAACTTAGGGCCGTTACTGCGACCCGCACACTGCTATGCTGGATATTATTACTGATCCAGTCCAGTACCTCGGCCGATTGCTTAAAGATCCAGTTCACGGCACGATGACAGTCAAAAAGTGGCAATCGGGCTACTTTTTTCTGCCATAAATACGGATGATTTTCCAGGAAATTCCGTTTGGATAATAAATCATCCCGATGCCACACGTCCCGGTTCATCAGACGGACAAAACCGAGCAAGTTGCTCTGCTCCTCAGCATGCCGATACAGCAAACAGATATCATCAGTATGATCATTCAGTTCATGCAGATTAAAGCGCTCTTCAAAAGACAGTGACATAATCCGGAACATCGCCGGAGGCAAAAACTGCGCGGCGCTAAAACAGAACTCATCCAGACTGTCCATCAATGACTGGATCGACAGGAATTCAGCCTGCTGTAGACACTCCAAAGAAAAAGCCTGTTGCAAGCTTTCAAGAATCTGCTCTGGAATTTCGTTTCCATGCTGCACAAAGTTTTGCATGATGGGTGTTATGTATAGTCCGGCTTTAATCAGCTGCTGGTCGATAATCTCAGCCTGAACAACCGACATCTGTCGCAAAAATTCGAACACCCGTTCCGGGCCATTAACCCAGGCATAGACCTGAGCCAGGATAAGTTGACGTAACTGTTTGGCTTTGTCGCGTAAATACAGCGAATGCTGTGGTTTTAAATCCCCGGTCAGGAAATAGATATCCTGTAAAAAGAATTCCTCTAGCGCTTCTGCTTTGTATTTCTGGAAATAAAAATGTGTATCGACCAAAGCAGGTGCAGTTCCAGAGTCTAGTGCACGTGGAGCATGAAACTGGATATGAAACTGGATATGAAACAGGCCATCCACCAATTCAATCCGGTGTTGATCCTGCTGAATTTTTATTAAATTTTGTGCATTCAGATGACCAATCATCGCCATCTGGTCAAGATAAAGCTGGTTCAGCTCTGGAGAAATCCGTAAACATTGTTGTGCCAATAACCTTAAAGATGCTACCAAGCTTTCCTGTTCCATACGTGCACCTCGGTCATCTTAGAATCATCTTATTTTTATATTGGATCATGCTGAGTCCTTGATCGCCAATCAGTGAACACTTAAAAATACATTATGGCATCACTTGCACTATAAAACCGTCCATGCATCCACATTGCTAAAAATAAAACATCTCAATAGATCATAGCCTAGATTTTACAGGAAGAATTTTTCTTTTTTAGTCTTGCTGACGTAGCACCTTAAGCTCGACCAAGCCAGTATAAATATGTTGCTGCAAGCTGTGCCGAAATGCGATCAGCTCTTCCTGAGTCTGAACCTGAGCAATCGATTGTCGCGGCATAAACTGAAAATAAAATGGCAGGCGTTTTGGGAATAATCGTTTAGGCAAAGATGGAATCACATCGCCCTGACGTAGTAATTTGTTGAGTTGTGGTACTTTGAGGAGTTTTTGAAAATATTTATGCTGGATGATCTTATTGGCATCAAAGCCGATCTCATAGACTTCATCCCCACCGAGCGCGGCAAAAGGGACAATATCATAGTTGAATTCCTGAGCCAGCTTTAAAAATCCGTAACGCTGCTTCCAGATCAATTGATACTGTTCACCCTGACGTTTGAGTACTTCGCGCCCCCCTCCCGGAAAGACCAGAATAGAATAACCCTGCTGCATCACAGCACGTACATAATGCTGGATGCCATCGACTGCCCCAAACTTCTTCACGGCGTCACGCCATAAGGGCACATAAAAATGGCTATGATCCGCAATACTGACCACAGCCACTTTATGTTCGTTATAAAGGTAATCAATCAGCATCGGCGAATCAAAGATCCCGTACATGGAATGATTACCGACATACATTGCAGGCCGACTGGCATCAATATATTCAGCCCCTAAAAAGGTAGGGGTAAAATATAATTTGGATAAGGCACTTAAGCGTCTAATCCATTGCCCATCATGTTTGACCTGCAAGTTGTCTGCTCCCTATTGACTCCGGATTATGCCACGCGCTTTTGAACCAGAATCGAACCTACCGAATAACCCGCACCAAATGAACATAACACGCCGTATTCACCATCTTCAACTTCATGTGCAGTACGGTGCAAGGCAATGATCACCCCAGCAGAAGAAGTGTTGGCAAACTCATTCAGAATGATCGGTACCAAACCAGGTTTGGCATTTTCTTTACCAACGACCAGTTTCAGGATCAGTTCATTCATGCTGGCATTGGCCTGGTGTAACCAGAAGCGTTTAACACCTGTCGGCTCAATCTGATTCTTTTCCAGTTGCGCAGTAATCATTTTCGCAACCAGTGGACAGACTTCTTTAAATACCTTACGACCATCCTGACGGAAACGTTTGTCGTCAATGTCAGCATTTTCAGAGATATTCAAGAAACCAAAGTTATTGCGGATGTTATTCGAGAACTGGGTAAATAGCTCAGAATCAAGAATTTCAAAACCGGTTTTGCTGTCAGTATTTTCAATAATTGAAGCGGTTGCCACATCACCAAAAATAAAGTGACAGTCACGTGAACGGAAATCGGTATGTGCAGAGGTAATTTCCACATTCACCAATAACACACGGCGCGCGCCTGCTTTGATCGCATCATAAGCCTGTTTCAGACCAAATGTTGCTGCAGAACACGCTACGTTCATGTCATAGGCATAGCCTTTGATACCTAGAGCGGTTTGAATCTCGATGGCTACGGCAGGATAAGCACGTTGCAAATTCGAGCATGACAGGATCACGATATCAATATCTTCGGCAGTCACACCGGCATTTTCCATCGCCTGCTTGGCTGCGATTACACCCCATTCTGCTTGCAATGAAATTTCATCATCTGCACGTTCACGTAAATTTGGACGTAAGCGTTTTGGATCAAGAATACCTGATTTTTCTACAACATACCGGCGTTGTACGCCAGACGCTTTTTCAATAAACTCTGCGCTAGAACCACGACGCGCTTCAACTTCGCCTGCAGCGATTTTATCAGCATTTTCGTGATTAAACAGTTCCACATAAGCATTTAAACTTTCAACTAATTCTTCATTGGTGATGACATGTTCCGGATGGAATAAGCCCGTACCCGTAATGCGGATGCCCATGTAAAATTCCTTATCTGAATTACCTATATCTTAACTGATTCCAAGACGATCCCATACTTTTTGCAAGCGAGTTGGAGACACGGGTGCTTTTGTTTTCATCGGTTGTGAAAACAATGAGATTCTTAACTCCTCGACCATGAAATACAATTCTTTCAGACGAGGGTCATCTTTAAACTTGAATAATTTTTCCATCCATTGATCAATTTGGTCAATGGCGGAATTGTCCCTTTGTAGATTATTGGGCAAGCGCTCTAAACGCAAGATCAAGGCTTTCAAATAACGTGGAAATTCGCTCCATACATCGGAAGGTTTACGATATACAAAGTCAGAAAGGCTCATTAAATCAAGCTGATCTTCAATATCATTGATATTTTTTTCAAACACAGAATGGTCTAAAACCAATAATTTCCGGCGGATTTCCTGCCACTGGATATAAATATCCGTGATCTCTTTCAGGGCAACCTGGCCATAAGTCAGGAAAGATTTTTTTACATCTTCAACTATCTTTTGGAACTCTTGCGCATTGACAGGCAGCTCATTAATGGACATATGTAGTGTGGCATAAACTAACATTTGTTCCAGTTGTCCCTTGTCACCGAGTGGTGAATAAGCCAGCGCTAGAGGTTTGGAAATCTGTTTTTTCAACTGGCGGGTTAAGTCTCCGAGTTGCATATGCACCAGTCGGATCACCCCTTCACGATGTTTTTTGACCGCTTCAGCCTGATCATTGAAAGTCTGAATCACTACACCCGATTCATCTTTCTGCTCCAAGGCAGCAAAAGCTTTGGTCGGAACCAGCGCCTGATATTGCTTGACCACGACACCGGTGACTTTTTGCGAGGCTTCAAATACAAAGCTTTCCGGGAAGGTTTTAAATTCACCTTTAAGCTGTTTAACCGGACTATGCGTTTCAGTGCGGCAACGTGCTTTCAGCTCAGCAAGATCACGCCCCTGCTCAATAACACGGCCTTTTTCATCAATAACTTTGATAAATGGCAACAGATATTGGTCTACCCGGTCAAAACTGAAATCTTTCTCAGTGATTTGATCGCCTCGCAGCTGAAATGCCAAGAAACTAAAAATATGTTTCTGTAAATCCTGCGCATCTACTTTTGCCATGAGTTTTCGTGCAGTATCCGGAATCGGCACCAGATTACGGCGCTTATCCTTCGGCAAAGCTTTTAGCAATGCTTCAATCAGATCCAGACGCCAGCCCGGAATTCCCCATGACCAGATCCCTTCATCGACCTGTGCCAAGGCTTGCAGTGGAATTTTAACTGTCGCGCCATCTTCATCATGACTCGGGTCAAAACGATAGGTTGCAGCCAGACACAGACTACCATTCTGCAAATAGTCTGGGAATTGTTGTGTGGTTGGACGGTCATTCAGCCACAGCGCATCATCATCAACAAATAAATAATGCGGATTCTGGGGCTCTACTGTGGCACGCCAGTCTTCAAAAGTACGACGGCTAGCCACTTCAGGCGGCACTTTCGAGGCATAGAATTGGTAAATGGTTTCTTCATCAACCACCAGATCACGACGGCGCAGCTTGTCTTCTACTCGCTCGACTTCTTCCAGTTTAAGCAAGTTATGCTTTAAAAATGGTGGAGTAATCCCTAGATGACCGGTAGTTAAAGCATCCCGCAAGAAAATTTCATGCGCGGCCGCCTGATCTACTTTTTCATAATTAATCTGACGTTTCGGCTCAATAATCAGACCAAACAGGGAAATCTGGTCATAGGCATTCACTACACCAGCTTTTTTCGACCAGTGCGGTTCAAAATAATGATGTTTGAGCAGGTCACGCGCGGCCAGCAGAATCCATTCCGGTTCAATCTTGGCAAGGGTACGCAAATACACCTGGGAAGTCTCGACCATTTCAAAGGCCATCACCCACGGCGTATTGGTCTTGTGCAAGGTAGAAGCCGGGAAAATCCGAGCTTTTTGCTGACGTACTGCCATAAAGACATTACGCTCATCGGTCTTATTGGCGATAAACGATAACAGACCGGTCAACAAGGCACGGTGCAGATTCTCATAACTGGCTTTCTTTTCATTAAATGACAGTTTTAAACCCTTAGCCAACTCCACCAGCTGCTCATGAGTTTTCTTCCATTCACGTAAACGCAGCCAGCTCAGGAAGTGATTACGCGCAAAAGTACGGCGCTTATTTTCACTCATGCTTTCGCGATTATTGTGTAGCGTTTCCCAAAGCTTGATATAGAACAGGAAATCAGAATCGGCTTCACGGAATAGTGCATGTTTCTGATCCGCCTGCATCTGCTTGTCCGCAGGGCGTTCACGTGGGTCCTGAACTGCAAGTGCGGCCACAATCACCAGCACTTCATTCAGCACGCCAAAATGTGCACCACCAAGAATCATGCGGGCCAGACGTGGATCGATCGGCATTTTCGCCATTTGCTGACCGATCTTGGTTAAGCCACTGCTTTGAAGTCTCCCTTTCTCAAAGGGAGATTTAGAGGGATTTGCTTGATCATCTTCAGTTTTAGGAGAATTTTTCTCAGCCATTGCCCCCAGTTCAATGAGGAGCTTGCGGCCATCATTGACCAAACGATGATCTGGTGGTTCGATGAAATCAAAATCTTCGAGTGAACCCAAGCCCAGACTTTGCATCTGCAAAATTACAGATGCCAGGTTGGTTCGCTTTATTTCTGGTTCGGTAAACTCAGGACGGCTCAGGAAGTCTTCCTCAGAATACAGACGTATACAGACACCCGGCGCAATACGACCACAACGACCTTTACGCTGGTTCGCGGCTGCCTGAGAAACGGCTTCAATTGGTAGACGTTGCACCCGTGAACGATAGTTATAACGCGAAATACGGGCAAAACCGCTATCAATCACATACCGGATATTCGGAACGGTTAAAGCTGTTTCTGCTACGTTGGTGGCAATAATAATGCGTCGCCCGCCACCAGAAGGATTAAAGATTTTCTGCTGTTCGGCCAGCGCCAGACGCGCATATAAAGTTAATACTTCCGTATGGCGTGGCCCATGTTTGATCAGGGTTTCCTGTAACTCGCGAATTTCCTGCTCGGTACTGGCAAAAATCAGGATATCGGCATGTTCGGGATGACCTTTTTCCTGTGCATCCTGAAAGCATTCTTCGACTGCTTTGACCACAGCGCGAGGCAGGTTTTCTTCAAAATCATCAAACTCATCATCATCACTACCGCCAATGCTCATTTCCGAGATCGGGCGATAACGCAGCTCTACCGGGAAGCTGCGGCCTTCCACTTCAAAAATTGGTGCACCATTAAAGTAACTGCTAAAACGGTTTACATCCAGGGTTGCTGAAGTAATGATGACTTTCAGATCGGGACGACGTGGCAATAGCTGCTTCAGATAACCCATAATGAAGTCGATATTCAGCGAACGTTCATGCGCTTCATCAATAATAATCGTGTCATATTTGGTCAGGTATCGGTCATGCGTCAGTTCGGCCAGTAAAATACCGTCTGTCATCAAACGCACAATTGAGTCTTGCGAACCCTGTTCCGTAAAACGTACTTTAAAGGAAATTGATTCACCGAGTTTTTCGCCAACTTCTTCGGCAATACGCTGTGATACGCTGCGGGCTGCCAGTCGACGCGGCTGGGTATGTCCGATCATTCCGGTCAGGCCACGTCCAGCCAGCATAGCAATTTGCGGTAACTGGGTGGTTTTACCAGAACCGGTTTCACCAGCTACAATAATAACCTGATGCTTTTGAATCGCGGTAATCAGCTTGTCAGCATACTGGGTTACCGGCAGATCCTGATTTAGCTTGATGTTCGGAAGACGCTCAAGCCGTTGCCGTACTTTCAGATTGGATTTTTCAAATAATTCCTGATACTGCTTAGCATCTGCGTCTTTCCCTTTTTTCAGTCGATTTAAACGGTGACGGTCACGCGCCATTATCCATTGATCTACATTTAAATGACTCTGCACAGAGAAAACACCCACATCAAAAAACCGGAAAGGTTTATTTTACTTGGTTCATTAGATTTCAGATAGTCGTAGTTCTGTTAAGTGCCGGACAAATTAGCTTTGGCTGCCTGATTTCTCTCAATTCCGCACTATAAACCTGTCAAAATATCTAAATGACACGCATAAGTTTCCCTGATTAGATTTAATCATAAGTCCAAGTTTGGAATTGATATTTAAATTATTTTGTGGAAATTATGCTTTTTTCCGAATTGACCCTTGAATTTTTTGGTTTCAACATCATGTTTGCTAGCACGAGGAAAAAGAGATAATTTTGTCATCAGGCCATCATCTTGATGCTGCTCAATGAACAAAGCGATTTTGCCAAAGTGGCGCGTTTTTACTTAATTCGGTTTTTCCGATGTTTGTAATGTAAAAATACCATTTTAGCATCAACCAAAATTTCGATACTCTTATTCAAAATCAAAGACTACCTCAATCATGGAGACAATGATGAGCTTAATTAATACTGAAGTTAAACCATTTAAAGCAACTGCATTCCAAAACGGCAAATTCATTGAAGTTACTGAAGCTGACCTGAAAGGCAAATGGTCTGTTGTATTCTTCTACCCAGCTGACTTCACTTTCGTTTGCCCGACTGAACTTGGTGACCTTGCTGACAACTACGCTGAATTCCAAAAACTAGGCGTTGAAATCTACTCAGTTTCTACTGACACGCATTTCACTCACAAAGCTTGGCACGATTCTTCAGAAGAAATCAAAAAAATCCAGTATGTAATGGTTGGTGATGCAAACTGGACTCTTGCTAAAAACTTTGACGTATTAATCGAAGCTGACGGCCTTGCTGATCGTGGTACTTTCGTGATCGATCCAGAAGGTAAAATCCAAATCGTTGAAATCAACGCTGGTGGTATCGGCCGTGACGCTCAAGAACTTCTTCGTAAAGTTAAAGCAGCTCAGTATGTACACGCTCACCCAGGCGAAGTTTGCCCAGCTAAATGGAAAGAAGGCGATGCAACTCTTGCTCCTTCAATCGACCTAGTGGGTAAAATCTAATTTTAATTAGATTGAACTGATTCAAAAAAACCACGCTTTTTAGCGTGGTTTTTTATGGTTTGAACTTTTATGTCAGTGCAATACTGGATTTTATTTTTTTAAATTATTTTGTTAGGACTTTAAATATTGCAGTCCTATTTCTTTCTTGATCCATCATATAAAAATTCAGGCATATCTTTTGCTTCGCTTTCTCATAATCCTTACCGATTCTTACAATTGAGCTATACATCTGCAGAGCCATATGGCATAAGTTCAAATGATAAGATAAGAAATATTCAGTGGAGGAACGCATATGCAAAAACTGCTTACCGTGATTTCTTGGAAATACAATCCCTCAAGCCGCCACCTGAAAATTGTATACAGTAATGGTCATGCCGAGCTGTATCATCCCGTACCTGAATTTATTTATGACAACCTGTTAAGACGCCAAGACAAAGCCGCATTCGTAGAAAAGTATCTCGAATATAATTTACATTTTAATAAAATTTGCATGGATTGAAGTGAATCCATTTAACGAAATCCCACCATCAGCAAACCTGCGCCTATGGGTACACTACTCATGATAAAACGTGGGTCTTGCTGAATTAAGGCAATAAACTCTTCGACTTCTGCTGCATGTGAAATGACATTATCAACTACCAGTAACCCGCCCTTTGCTTTAAGTAATCGACTCAAATGTGGCCAGTAACTGACATAATCATCGCGTTCAGCATCTAACAGGATAAAATCAAATATTTCCTGTTCTGCCTCCAGATAAACTTGAGCATCAATCACTTTAAAATTGATTAAGTCTGCAAGATCTATTTCTGTCGCATATTGCTTTGCCTGAGTAACCCGTTCTGCATCAACTTCAAGTGTTGTAATCATGGCTTGAGTCTGCCGAGCCGCTTCTGCCAGCCATAAGGTGGAATAACCAGTAGAGGTGCCAATTTCCAGAATATTTTTGGATTGTTGTGCACGAATCAGCATAGACAAAAATTGACCGGATTCTGGCTCTATATTCCGGTATCGGTGCAGGCGATCTGCCTGCTTAAGATCATGCCTATGAAATTTTTCATATAATTCTTGCATGAATATTTCAAATTCATCTGAGTTTTGCATCACTCTTCCCTGAGTCTGTTGGGCTTAAAGTGCCTGAATCAATTTAAAACGCTCCACTTCACGATCATCGTTGGTGGTAATGGTTTCAGTGAACATCGTTAAAGGACGTACCCAAATTGAATAATCCCCATAAAGACATTGATAAACTACCAGCTTTTCTTCAGTTTCACTGTGCGTGGCGACATGGAACACCTGATAAAGCTGTCCCTTATAATGTTGATAAATACCGCGTCGTAATTCCATCATTCAAGTCTCAAATATCTTGTTTTAATCTTAGCTGAAAATCCTTATTCTTGCTCTAAACTACTTGAAAATTAATCTTTCACCCCCATATAGAACTTTGAAATTAATGATGAATTTTTCAATAAATCTGCAAATCCGATCAACAAGATAAAAACAAACTGTTTTACCTATTTATTCAATTCATTTAATATCTTATTATCAAATAAACATTTACTCCTTTGGAGACGTTAGCAATGTTAGACCAAAATACTTCAGCTCAACTTAAAACCTTATTAGAACGCCTGGAAGGCCCGATTGAACTGGTCGCGACTTTAGATGGCTCTGACAAATCAGCCAAAATCCAGGAACTGGTTGCCGAAGTGGCTGCACTGTCTGACCTGGTCACTGCACGCTTTGACGGGACCAATGCACGTGCGCCAAGTTTCGGGATTGCCAAACAAGGTGAGGAACCGCGTGTGTTCTTTGCAGGCTTGCCAATGGGCCATGAGTTCACCTCACTGATCCTGGCATTGTTGCAAACCTCAGGTTATGCACCGAAAGTTTCAGATGAAGTTCTGGCGAATATCAAGAGCCTAGGTGTTCAATCTAATTTCGATGTATTTGTATCCTTAAGCTGCCATAACTGTCCGGATGTGGTTCAGGCACTCAACCTGATTGCCATTTATAACCCGGGCACTACTGCCACCATGATTGATGGGGCTTTCTTCCAGGAAGACTGTCTCTTATACACATCTCCGAGCCCACGAGAC
>NZ_MJIQ01000063.1:0-9463 GCF_001878775.1 Acinetobacter sp. AR2-3 | reverse complement strand
GGGTAGGGGGTTGGTGTGGTTGTTGTTTTTTTTTTTTTTAAAAGAAGAAGACGGCATACGAGATACTGATCGTTCTGGGGGGCTGGGAGATGTGTAAAAGAGAAAGATTTTTTTTCTAATAACCGCCATTATGTTAAATGGATATAAATTTAGTGGATTATTCATGCTTCCCCTTGAGAAAAACTTGCAGATCCCTTTTTAATTTGCAATTCTTGCTACTAAGGGTGTCTAGCTAAGCTAAGGCAGGTGTTAGTTGTAGTCGGGCCGCTACAATATTGATGAAGAGCACCTGTATGTTTAATTTCAAGATTTTTAATAAAGTCTCTACGGAAGTATTGACGATCAAAAATGACCTTCAGCTTAATGCTGAGCTGCAATTAATTAATAAATATAAAACGGCTATTTCTGAAGATTATAAACAGGCTATTGTTTTGATCTTTAAAGAACGTGGCTACACACGTTTGGAAATAGGTCAATTACTTGGGGAGCTAAAAGCTTCATAAAATACCGATTAAACAAAGCTTGGATATAACATCCAGGCTTTATAAAAAAGTACCTAGCTGTTACCCTTGTCCTGATTTTTTTACTCTAAAAAGTTCCTTCATCTTATGACACCTACGCCACCTTAAGTTTATTTACCCTCTTAAATCTGTAAATAACTCATCACTGTCTAGTGATGTGGTGTAGTCGCTTGTGTGTTGTATATATCACATCACTAGCCTATCTGAAAAATTAAAAAACAGGCTATGTTTATGTTATCTAATGTCCGAGAACAGTGGTTCTCTAACATCCGTGGGGATGTACTTGCCGGATTAGTCGTCGGTCTTGCACTTATTCCTGAAGCCATCGCATTTTCAATTATTGCAGGTGTAGATCCTAAAGTCGGTCTATACGCATCCTTCTGTATTGCCGTCGTGATTTCTTTCGTAGGTGGTCGTCCCGCAATGATTTCAGCTGCCACAGGGGCTATGGCACTGCTTATGGTCACATTGGTCAAAGAGCATGGGCTTGAATATCTGCTGGCAGCAACAATTCTGACAGGCGTGATTCAGATATTGGCAGGCTATTTAAAGCTCGCCAAGTTAATGCGGTTCGTATCTAAATCTGTAGTTATTGGATTCGTAAATGCGTTAGCGATCTTAATTTTCATGGCTCAGTTGCCTGAACTGATTAATGTGACCTGGCATGTATATGCTCTGGTTGCCTTAGGTCTGGCGATTATTTATCTCTTTCCTCTGGTTCCCAAATTAGGAAAATTACTCCCTTCTCCACTTGTCTGCATCATTGCAATCACATTACTGGCAATTGCTCTAGGAATTGATGTACGAACTGTGGGTGATATGGGATCGTTACCTGACACACTTCCAATGTTCTTGATTCCAAATATTCCTTTGAATATTGAAACATTGATGATTATTTTGCCTTATTCGGTAGCACTGGCGGCTGTAGGTTTACTTGAATCGATGATGACAGCAACCATCGTGGATGAAATGACAGATACGCCAAGTGATAAATATCAGGAATGTAAGGGACAAGGGATTGCGAATATTGCTTCTGGCTTTATGGGTGGCATGGCCGGTTGTGCCATGATTGGCCAATCTATGATTAACGTAAAATCAGGCGGCCTTACACGCTTATCAACATTCTCTGCCGGTATTTTTCTTCTTATTCTGGTTGTATTTATTAGCGACTGGCTCAAAGTGATTCCAATGGCTGCATTGGTAGCGGTAATGATCATGGTCTCGATTAGTACTTTTGAATGGAGTTCTGTCACTCAGTTAAAAGATAATCCTAAGAGTAGTAATATCGTCATGATTGCGACAGTGATTGTAGTTGTTGCTACGCATAACTTGGCTCTAGGTGTATTAACGGGCGTATTGCTTTCAGCCTTATTCTTGGCGAATAAACTTGAAAATGATATCCAGGTGACAGCTTCTTTTGAAGGAACAGCCCGTTTATATGATTTGAGAGGTCAGATCTTCTTTAGTTCTTCTGAAAAGTTCATGCAAGGTTTTGACTTTAAAGAGGATGTAAAGGATGTGATTATTGACTTGACCCATTCTCACATTTGGGATGTAACATCAGTCGCCATGCTTGATTCTGTTGTAAATAAATTTCAAAAGAATGGTGTGAATGTCACTGTGCGTGGCTTAAATGAAGCCAGCTCTATTATGATTGATAAGTATGGAACACATGCCAGAATCTAAGCGCAGGAGATTTTACGTTTATGTAGACTCTCTAAAATTAACATAATACGGATTATACGAAATGTGTTATAATTTATTTTGAAATTCATATACTTATTTCAAAGTTTATAGCTCGAGCATCACTGTTCGGGCTTTTTTTATCTTTTTTAGTGTTCCACGCTTAATAAATAAGCAATGTTCCACGATTTTATTCAGTTTCAATAAACATCATCCGGTTTTTTGAGGAGTCATTATTTCATTGCTGGCAATGAAATTGGCTCATCAAAAAAGTGGAGTGCTGGCTAACCATAAGGAAGGAAGAAACGGCTCAGGAAGCCCCTTTTTTTAGGTTCAGGCTCAATATGTTCAGGGATAGGGATCCGTTTGTTCTCAGGAGTAGTCAATCCGTCATAGTTTGATTCATCCTGTGACCGAGGATCTGTTGCTATATTCGAATTAGTAGATTCATTTAGCTGATTAATATTTTCTTGTTTTGGCTGTTCTAAGGTGCCTTTAAACTCAATTCTGTGAGTAAGATCTTCAATATGTTGCATCAAAGACTTTTCTCTTTGATTTGCTAAATCTAACTGATTTTTGAGTAAAGAAATCTGATCTTTTAATACATTTTCAACTTCAGATTGAACGTGTACCTGTACATCCTTCTGAACTTGTTCAGTGCGTGTACTGGACTGAACACTGATTGGATTGCCATAAACTCTAATAAGTTCCGATAAGTCTATAAGACCATCATGATCTCTTGATAATTCACCATTTTTTAAAGCCTCATATATTGTTGTACGTGATTTTTTAAAGGCTTTACTTGCGTCCATGACGCTGAATTTTGTTGTGTTCAATGTAATCCCTCAGTGCGTGTACAAGGATGTTCGTGTGAACATCCAATCTGAACATGAAGTTTATTTTGTATTAAAGCCTACTTTCTTTAGATAGGGGAGTAGTTCTTCAAATTTTTGTGGATCTCGTAGCATTTCAGAAATTCGAACTGCAAATTGTGAGTAGCTTTCAGTACCTTGAGAATATTTATTCATATCTGGAAGCTCAGATAATTTACTGGCAAAAAGATGACACTGTGCATCGGTAAATTTTGAGAAAATCTCAAGAGCAGTTTGCTCTTTAGTATGAGCTATAACGACTTTTTTCAGTTTAAAGGTGAATGAAAAACCAGAAATATTACGTCCCTTTTTATGTTGCTGACATTGGACGTTAATATCCGTATGTTCATTAATTTGAGCAATAGCTAAATTTAATACTCGATCTTTAAAATTTCCCATTCTTGTATATTCATCATCAAGAACGCCTATTTTTTGTCTGAACTCTGCAAGTTCAATAATAGGAGTTTGACCCGTACTGCGCCAAGCAATTAATAATTCATATAATCGCACAGCATAAGCGCTGCTGAGATTACTAATCTGTTGTAACTCATATTTAGTAAATTGTTCTTCTAAACGTGTAATAAGTGGCACGATTGCAGGGGCAAATATTAACTTTACTGTAGCTTCATCGTCGATATATCTAATTTCGCTGACCCAACGACTTAAAACATTCTCTACATTTCCTCTTTTATTAATTTCTTGATAGCTAAATTGACGTACAAATAGATCTTTACAGGCATCTTTTAACGCTTGGTAAGCTGTTTGTCTTGCAACATTAAATTGATTTACATAACTCTCAGCATGGACTTCTAAAGGGTCATTTGCATTGATTCCCCGACCACTATCTCTTGCTTCAACGATAGCTAATAAGATCAAACGTTGTTCTACTAAGTCTAAGTTATAACTCGCATTAATTAATGCATTGTCTTTAACTACTAAGTCCCGCATTCTATTTATCTACATTATTACTTATGAATATAAATCTATAATAATAAATATGTAGATTAATGCAAGGTAAACGTAGTTAAATCTACAAAAAAAATAATGTAGATTATTGGTAGGTAAACGTAGTCATATTGGTAGGTAAACGTAGTCATATTGGTAGGTAAACGTAGTCATATTGGTAGGTAAACGTAGTCATATAAGCTCTAGAAGCCTTTATTTACAAAGACTTGAGCCTCTCTAAAAGCATTTAAAAGCTTAAAAATAATTAAAAGCCCAGGGAGTAAAAAATTGCCCTTGGTTTTCGCTTCGCTCAAACTCTATTGAATCTCGCTTTCGCTCGATTCGTTGGGGCAATTTTTGGTTAATATTTTCGTGACTTTTAGAAAAAGCAAAAGCAACTCGGAATTCGCTTCGCTCATGAACTTTTTTTCTCGCTACGCTCGATTTAAGAATCAAATTTGGAAAGTTCGCACCCATGCGGGATGCTCTGGTATGCAGGTGATTGATGGATAGGGAGCTTGTAATCAGGGAAAGGAAAGGGCAAATTTTCTCAGTTCGCTCGTAGACACTCGCTCTGTTTAGCGACTCATGCCACGAGATTTCATTCTAGGTGCATGTTGCTGTGCTTTGAGTTGTTGTTCTTGTCTGAGTTTCAGCTGTTGTTCTGCTTTGATCTCATTCACACATTTTTTAATGACTTGATAGGTTGAGTATAGAGTCTGGTATTGCTTGGCTTTGGCCGGATGTTGTTGTTGGTACTGCTTCCAGGCATGTTCTTTGAACTTTTCATTTTCCAATAAATCCTTCACACCATTTTTTTTCTGGTATTCATGTCTGCCTTTCAGTTGCTTGTGCTCTTGATAGAGTGCATTACGTTGTGCCTCCCAAGCTTTTTTTCCAAACAGCAATGGTTTGTTCTGGCCTAATTCGTTGTGTTGATCCACCAGGCTTTGCAATTTGTCATGACTTTGTTTCAGTCTGTTTTTCACGATGTCTTGGGCGAGCTGCTGACTAAACTCATTTTTATGCTTTTGCATCTTGCCCAAGGTGTTTTCTGCCTTTTTAAAAACATCCTGCATAAATTCTAGGTCTAGATTCGCCTCTTTTGCGCTGATTTCGCGATTTAGCACTTTGCCAAGGGTTTCCCTCTGTTTTTCTTCAAACAGGGCTTTTTCGTCAATTGGTGGCGTTTTAGCACTATTTTTGATTTGGATCTGCTGTTCAGTTTTTAGTGTATTGAGTTTGATCTCATTTTCAGCAATCAGCAGATCCATATTTTTGCCGTATTGCAGCTGAGCCTGATTTCTCTGTTTGATTTCGTCATTGCTTCGGCTGATTTCGGTCTTAATCCCTTTTCGGCGCAGTTCGGTGACTTTCGGCCCTTCGTGCAGCGTGGCTTCTAAACCATTCTCCTGGTCTTTGTAGCTGCGGTGGTCGACTCGGGCAGTGTATCCAGCCAGATCCAGGTGCATATTGCAGATATCGGCAAAGTGTTCGCGCCAGTGTTCGATTTCTCCACTGTGTTTCTGATCCAGTTCCCGGGTTTTCTCTGTAAAACCTTCTGGCGTAAGTTTACGTGTGCTCATTAGGATATGGGCGTGATAATTGCGCTCATCACTGCCGGATCCGGTATGCGGTGCATGAATACAGGCATCGACTGCTACCTGATGTCTTTCCACGATGCTGGCACATAATTCTTCGAGCATGGCCAGACGTTGTTCCTGGTTCAGTTCACTTGGAAAGGCAATTTCAAATTCCCTAGCTACAGTCGAGTTTTTTCGGGTTTCCCGTTGTTCAACTTCGTTCCAGAGTTTTTCTCGGTTTTTTAAATGTTCTGGTGCGCCTTCGGGTAAGTAAATCTCTTTGTATTCCACCCCGGTTTTTCGGCTGTAGTCATGTTCTCGGCCTTCACGTTCACAATAGATCTTTTCACCTGCCCGATAGGCAATCGCAGCAGTGGCGGATCGCCCTGCTGATCGTGCTACGGTTTTGACTGAAAAGTGGTAAATCGCCATGCCTGTTTTTCGCTTTTAAATTTTCACGTAGTGAAATACAACCGTAAATACGGTTGTCGGGGTATTGGGGTCTCCCCAATCGTACTTGCAAACAAAGTTTGCATAAGTGCGCTCTTCGAGGAAAACATTACTATACATATAGCACCTTGAATGCATATTCAAGTGCGCTTATGTTAGGGATGATTTCCTAGGATGATGGTATTGGATTAATGAGCGTTACTGAAACACTAGACAGCAAAATCAAGGCACAGGAAGAAAAGCTAAAGCAGTTAAAGGCTCAAAGACAGGCAGCACTGGCAAGAGAACGTGCCAAAGAGAAAGAACAGGCTCGAAAGGACGATACCAGACGCAAGATTTTAATTGGATCCTGCATGTTGAAGATTACCGAAGATGATGAACAAGCTAGAGCAAAACTGATTGCTCAGATGGATAAGTATTTAACGGATGAAAGAGATCGTAAGCTGTTTGATCTGTCGGCAGTTAATTATTAATTTTTTGAAAAAATACATAGGAATTTGAAATGAGATTGCTAATTGCCTTAATTTTTCCCTGGCTGCTGTTTTTCACCATAGGGCGACCATTTGCAGGCATCATTTGTTTGCTACTTCAGATTACAGTTTTAGGTTGGATCCCGGCTGCCATCTGGGCGGTCTATGCTTTGTCGCAATACAAGACTGATCAGAAAATTAAAAGAACAATTCGCTCATCATAAATAGTGTAATTGTGTGATTTTTAGATCTGATTGATTTTGTGATTTCCATCACACTTATCCATGAGTGAATGATCAGATTGTGAAGATTATTTGAGCAATAAGTGATTTAATAAATCTTATAACAATAATTATAAAACTCCAGAGGTAAAGAAATTAATCCTCTAATTCTTAGTTAAAAAAATAATTAAAACAAGAATTAGAGGATTTCATTTTTTATCGAGTTCACTCTATTTTTTGCCATAAAGCTCCTAACCCATATGGGTATGGGGCTATTTTTTTTGATTTTGTATAAGAGACTTTATGTTAAATAAAAAAGAATGCTTTTTTTATTGAAAAATATATAATTAGACACATTTTTTAAATCCTTATTGGAAATACTTGGAAAATGACATTAACCAAGAAATCTATACAATGCAGACGAGTAGCATGTTTTCTTATGATGCTATTAATGTATTTTATAGTAGGGTTATTTCCTTATTATATACAAATAATTGCCAACCTCTGGTCGCAAAAAACTTTAATTAGTATAGATAACTTTAATTTATATGTAATTGGCTATACTTTATTCTTAGTAGCTGCACCATATGTACTATCAAAAATTGATTTAAAAGATATATATGGGCAATGGTGTGCAGTAGGTATGGCTATTTTATTCTTAATAGCTACAGTAATGTTATTGATAGAACATCTCTTTATAGCTTTATCTATAAGGATAGATGGTGTTAAGCCAATGAGTACCAATGTTGCTATAGGGTTCATCATTATCAATGCAATCATTGTCAGTATTTATGCATGGGTACAAAGTCTTCAACTTACCAACAAGTGGTTGAAACACCGCTAAAGGAGATAGTATGTTGTATTTGTTAACTATTTTCGTTTTAATAGCTTTAGGTGTATCTGTTATTTATTCTATTTATAAAATTGAAGCTCCTAAACAAGCTCAAATTTGGAAAGAAATAGAAGCAACGATAAAAAAGTCTAAAGACACCGTTTATATGAATAATGATGAAAAAGTTGATCAAACAACACATCAAGAAATTCATGAGGCTGTTTTGTGTAAAGTTGCTGCAAATGATGAAAAGTTCCCTCAAGCGGAACAAAAAACCATTTCTTCTAAGCCTTCTAGTATCAATATTGTTAGAGAAGAAGCTGCTATTCCATTAATGATAAATGACATGAATGTATTATTTGCAAGCTATAGATCTTCAACAGTAATTGCTTCTACAGCATCTACTGCGCTTCGAAAAGCAGTGGTCAAATCACGATCAAAGTCTGATGATCTGGGTTTCGCAAATTTTAATGAATTGGATATGGTTGATGGCCATATACGTTCAACTTTATCAGATGATTTCACAAAGGTAAGTGTATCTCCTTCATGAATATAGAAAAGTTATCCGATAAAATTTTTTATTCTACTATTAAAATAGAAACTAAAGATCAATATGGGAACCTTGGTAGTGGAACTGGGTTCTTTATTTTTAAAAGAATCGATCAAGGTCATATAGTTATTTTCTTGGTAACTAATAAACATGTCATTGAAAATACTGAAAGTGGGAAACTTATATTTCATGAAGGGATAGATGAAAAAATGTCTGCCCTGAAAGGAAATGAAAAAATTGAATTAGAGTTAGGACCTTTAGACTGGTCAAATCTATGGTTTTATCCAGATGATAAGGATTTAGATCTTGTTATTGCCCCTATTGTTCCTTTAATTACATTTATTAAAGAAAGTGTGAATAAACACTGTTATTTTCAACCTATTGATTTAAATACAATTCCTGATATAAATAAGATTAAAAAAATTTCTTCTTTAGAGGAAATTATGTTTATTGGATATCCGAATGGAATTGGAGATCAATTCGAATTAACCCCAGTTATTAGAAGAGGACATTTATCAACTCCACTATATAAGGATTTCAATAAAAAAAGAGAATTCTTAATTGATGCTTCTGTATTTCCAGGATCAAGTGGAAGTCCTGTTTTAATTATGTCTGAAGGATCCTTCTTTGAAGATAATAGTATGGTAATCGGTAATAGGTTATTGTTTATTGGGGTAGTTAGTGCTGTATATGAGAAGACTCAATTTAATGAATTACAAGCTGTGACGATTCCAACAGTGATTAAAAAACACGGAACACATTCCAGCCAAACTATAAATCTGGGAATAGTAATAAAAGCAGAACGTGTAAGAGAATTAGTTGATGAATTTTGTTTAAAGAAAAATATTACTTAAAACTAAATAACTATCAAATTAATTCAAGCTTATTAGAAAAGTAAAAAACCCCGGCATCCTGCCGGGGTTTTCCGTATTGGTTCGCTCGGTATAACTCCTGTCGTACCTTACAGTCCTTGTGCTTATCTCTTGTTATTCTTGTATGGAACTTCCTGTTCCCGATGAGTTCATCATAGGAAAATTCCAGTATTCCGGATAGCCGCAAAGGGCCGAGTTTCATGTGAGCCAAAGCGTACAAAATAGCCTAAATTTTATCCACAGCAATTGGGGATAGTTTCACAACCCGGATCCTCATGAAATGGGCACTGTTTGCTAAATTGATCGTTTTTTAACCAAATTTACTGGCAAAATGTTACAGATTCGCTTAAAAACTCACCAACTTATTACAAAAGCCAATTTTTGTGCATTTTGTGATCAGGGTGGAATTTTTAAGTGATTGAAATTTAAATTAATATACAAGTGTACTTCGTATAACCGCCATT
>NZ_MJIQ01000062.1:0-21496 GCF_001878775.1 Acinetobacter sp. AR2-3 | reverse complement strand
CTAAAATCCTATACCCACATCAAAGCCACTATTTAGGCCAATGCTGGTGATATCTATCAATCATAAATTCATGCTCATGCTTACCTTTATGATTGTGCTGCAATAAATGCTCGTGGTCCTGCGGTAAATCAGGATGAGTATGCTCTAGAACTAAATCATCTTTTCTTGGCCAGGTAACAAATGCGACGACCATGGATACGAGGGCAATGAATGCCATAGGCACAAAAGTAATCAATGTTCCAAAGTATGTACTTAACCAGCCCACTAATGGATAAGTGATTAACCAACAAGCATGGGAAAATGCAAATTGAGCTGCAAATAGTGCTGCCCGGTTTTCACTTGAGGCAGATTTTCTAATAAGACGTCCAGTGGGTGTTTGAGAAACCGAATAACCAATGCCTAATATAAACCAAAGTGCTAATAACCAAGCATAGGTAGAAATAAAGTAGCCACTCAGCAATCCAACGACGAGAACCACAGTCCCTGAAAGCATGACAGCTCTATCATTCAATTTATCTAATATTTTTGGCAATGCAAATGCAGCAAGCATTGAACCTAATCCAAATAAACCAAATGCCCATGTCGTCGCTTTTTCTGTCAAGCCAAAGGTCGTTTGAACAAGAACGACTGTATTTACGATAACGACTGCACTGGCTGAAGCAATAGCGAGATTTAAAGCTAACAATGCTTTTAAACGAGGTGTTCTGAAATATATTTTTGCGCCTTGTTCGATCCGGTTATATACCCCGATAAACTCAGGCATTTTCGCATTTGGTAATTTTGCACTGACTACAAATAATGCTGAACCGATAAATCCAACCACCGTTCCCAAAAACAAGTTGTGATAACTCATCACTGTGAGTAATAAACCTGCAAGCATCGGGCTTATAATGTTTTCCAGATCGTAGGCTAAACGAGACAGAGATAAAGCCTTTGTATACTCTTCTTCTATGGGTAAAACTTCCGGGATCATGGCCTGGAATGTTGGGGTAAAAGCGGCTGAAGCAGACTGTAGAATAAAAATCAAAATATAGATTTGCCAGATTTGAGTCACGAAAGGCAGACACAATGCGGTTAAGGCTCGAATGACATCCAACCCTACCAAAACTTTTTTTCTCGGTAATCTTTCTGCAAATGCGGAGGCAATGGGTGCGACACTAATATAAGCAATCATTTTAATCGCCAAGGCAATACCCAGGACTTGGGCTGCTTGCTCTTTTGCGATGTCATAAGCCTGTAAAGCTAGAGCAATAGTAATGAGTCCAGTACCAATCAAAGCGATGACTTGGGCTAAGAACAAATGCCGATATGTTGTGTTTTTTAATACTTCTAGCATTTTAGGGACTCCTTATTTAGAACCTAACTTTTATGCCATACAGGTTCCAGATGAGGCTTAGCCCTCATCTGGAATTTTACAAATTAAAAGACCTTTTTCATTTCACTGAAATGACCTTCAATATTCAAAGTTACAGTCACTGGATTTTCTGTTCTGTTTCGCCAGAACCAGCCATGCTTTCCGTCAAATGCAGCGGTCAATGTGCCAGATTGCTCAGTTTCATTTTTACCTTTACCGTATCCATGATAGAAATCTTTTGGTGCATTTACAGGATCACCATGCGTGTCATAGTTCAGACCACCACCTGATGATTTCCAATCAAAGGTTACACTTGCATCTTTGGGCATAGCCAACTTAACTTCGGTTGCCTGGTTAGGTTTTAATTCGATAGAGATCGATTCTTTCTTAATAGCGGGCATTGTATTTGAGCTCTCATCTGGTACAGCAGCCTGAGCAACCGAACTATTAGCAGTAGTTACTGAAGGGATCTGAGAGCTCTCTCCCATACCATTCACTGATTCAGCCGCTAAAGATTGCTTAATTTCACCCATTTTGGTTAAACCCAAAACTTTACCGACACCAGTAGGGTCAATAGCGTATTCGGCTGGCATTACCCAAGTCACAAGAACAACAATGGCGCTCACCGCCGCAATAACAGTTGATTTGATCAGTTTTTTTGAAGAGGGTAATTCAACATCTTTTGGAATTTCAGCGTTAAACATAATTTAGATCCTTATTGAGTAATGAAGCCAGTGAGTTGGTAGCCAACAAGTAGAAAACCAAGGAACATCAAGAAGACATTGCTTTGATATGCTGTTCTGAAGAAATAAGGAGTTTTTCTCCACATCGTCATAAGCAGTAAAATGATGGCTAATGCCATGAGTTGCCCTAATTCGACCCCGATGTTGAATGAGATCAGATTCGCAAGCAGGCCATCATCTGGCACTTCATATTCCTGAATTTTTACAGCTAAACCAAAGCCGTGAATCAAACCAAAAATCAGCGTGGCAATTTTTGTATTGGGCTGGAATCCAAACCAGCGCTGATAAGCACCTAAATTATCTAAAGCTTTATAAACAATAGAAAAACCAATGATTGCATCAATAATGTATGCATTCATCGAAATGTTGTAATACACCCCTATCAGCATGGTAACTGAATGACCGATGGCGAACAGGCTGACATACAAACCAATATCTTTCATACGGTATAAGAAGAAAATAATACCGACCAGAAATAATAAATGGTCATAACCTGTAACCATGTGTTTGGCGCCCAGATAAATAAAGGGGATCACATGAACACCGTAGATTTCCTGTATATAGCCTTTGTCACCCTCTGCAACTCCATGAGCAAAAAGTGCAGGACTTATCAAGACCATACCTAAAGCAATCAACAGCTTTAAATAGGTTTTGAGCTTCACATAATGTGAATCAATAATTTGCATCTAAATCAAACTCCAAAAATTAAAAAATGGTTCAAAAAACTCATGATTTTTTTTGGAGGTTTAAAAATACGACTTGCAAGCAATAGAGCGTATTTCTGCGTACGGTCAAATATTTGCGCACCTAACAGAAGCAAGATAAGTGCTATTTCTTTGATAGATGCAACATTAGAAAAATGTTCGTAATAGGTATCTTGATGATGATGTGAATGTTGCTGATTTACCTCATGATGATGAGTGTGAATCACATCTACATAGGCATGCTTTTGAAAGCGGTTTTCAGTCGCATGCTCGTTAAAATGCAGACATAGTGCAAGACTGATGATGCAAACCAGACACATCATCACATATCTCATTTTTGAATCTTGCACTATTGCCATCATATTGAACTTCTCTACCCTTTCTGCTCAGCGAAACCGTCAGATTTTTTCTGAAGAGCTTGGTTAAACCAAACATAGAGGGTGGGCAGAATAATCAAGGTAAGTAGCGTTGAGGAAATAATTCCCCCTATAACAACGGTTGCAATTGGGCGCTGTACTTCTGAACCAATCCCCACGTTTAAAGCCATAGGGATAAAGCCCAAAGAGGCAACCAGTGCAGTAATCAGCACTGGCCGCAAACGTTCTAATGCACCATGTTTTACTGCATCAATCAGCCCTTCACCCTGATCACGCAATCTCTGAATGGCCGATACGAGTACCAAACCATTGAGTACTGCAACACCCGATAAAGCAATAAAACCAACAGCAGCCGAGATAGAGAAAGGAATATCACGGAGGGCTAAAGCAATGACGCCACCCGTTAATGCAAAAGGCACACCAGTAAAGACCAGCACACTATTTCTGATATTGCCTAAGGCCATATAAATCATTGCAAATATCAAAATCAAAGCGATGGGTACAACAATCATAAGTCGATTAGAGGCTGACTCCATTTGTTCAAAAGTACCGCCCCAAGTGAGCCAGTAACCTTCTGGCATTTGGAAATCAGAGTTTAATTTTGATTGTGCATCAGCAATGTAACTACCGATATCAGTACCACGCACGTTTGCCGTGATCACAATACGACGTTTACCATTTTCACGAGAAATTTGGTTTGGTCCTTGAATATTCTTCAATTCAATCAATTCGGACAACAATACACTTGAACCATCAGGCAAACTGACAGGAATTTGATACAGTTTTTCCAGGTCAGTTACTGAGTTTTGATCCATCCGCACAACAATATCGAACTTACGATCTCCCTCAAAAACCTTACCTGCTGTTTGCCCCGTAATCAGACTGGATACTTGCTTTTGTACATCTTCAGCATCAAGACCGTAGTTGGCGATCATGTCTTTTTTAAGTTCAACAGAGACCATTGGAAGCCCACTCATCTGTTCAACTTTTAAGTCGGCTGTTCCATTCACACCTTCTAAAATTTTCGCTGCAGCATTTGCAGATTCAAGCAACTGATCTAAATCATCACCATAAATCTTCACTGCAACATCTGTACGGACACCTGAAATCAGTTCGTTAAAACGCATTTGAATCGGCTGAGTGAACTCATAGTTGTTGCCATAAACGCCTTTTGCCACACGTTCAATATCGGCAACGACAGCTGATTTTTCCTTGTCAGGATTCGGCCATTCGCTACGTGGTTTCAATATCACAAAATTATCAGCGACGTTTGGTGGAACTGGGTCAGTCGCAATTTCAGCTGTCCCCACTTTGGCAAACATGGTTTTCACTTCAGGAATTTTGACGATTTCTTTTTCAAGCGCATACTGCATTTCAACAGCTTGAGTTAAAGAAGTTCCAGGAATTCGAAGTGCATGTAATGCCACATCACCTTCATCTAATGAGGGAATAAATTCGGAACCTAAACGAGTTGAAAGACTCGCACTGAATACAAAGAAAATTGCTACGAACGCGATCAGCTTATAACGATGACTCAAAGACCAATCTAAAATTGGGCTATAAACTTTCTTAATGAAATGAACAATCTTCGATTCCTCTTCCTTAATTTCGCCTGTCGTGACCAAAGCCACCATTGCAGGAACAAAAGTAATCGAAAGAACCATTGCAGCCACGAGAGCCATAACAACTGTAGCTGCCATCGGTGTAAACATCTTGCCTTCAACACCAGTAAGCGTCATGACAGGCAGATACACCAAGATGATGATCAACTGACCATAGAGAATGGCTTTTCGTGATTCCTTAGTCGCTTCAAAAACCGTCGTGAATCGTTCTTGACGGGTGAGTATTCGTCCTAATTCTTTCTGCTTCATCGCTAATTTTGCAAGTGAAGCTTCAACAATGACGACAGCACCATCGACAATGATCCCGAAATCTAGCGCACCTAAACTCATTAAGTTTGCACTGATTCGTTGATTCACCATGCCTGTAATGGTCATGAGCATTGATAAAGGAATCACCATCGCAGTGATGAGCGCTGCACGGAAATGTCCAAGAAATAAGAAAAGAACGACAATAACGAGGATTGCACCTTCTAGAAGGTTTTTCTTCACCGTGTCTATCGTCGCATCAACCAAGGTTGTACGGTTATAAACTGCTTTTGCCTCAACACCTTCTGGCAATGACTCTTGGACTTTTTGTAACTTTTGATCTACCGCATGAGCAACATTTCGCGAGTTTTCACCAATCAGCATAAATGCAGTACCTAAGACAATTTCTTGCCCATCTTTAGTTGCTGCACCTGTACGTAACTCGTGACCAATCGATATTTTTGCCACATCTTTCAAACGCAGAATGTAACCGCTGCTTGTGGTGATCGGAATATTCTGAATTTGTTCAATCGAACTGATTTGAGAATCAGAACGTATCAAGTACTGCTCACCATTCTTCTCAATATAGCCTGAACCTTTATTCATGCTATTTTTAGAAATAGCATCCAAAATAGTCTTTTGATCTAGACCAATACTTCGTAAATACGCATAGTCGGGCTGTACAACAAATTGTTTTAAATAGCCACCAATCGTATTGATTTCATTCACACCTTCGACATTTCGAAGCTGAGGCTTGATCACCCAATCCTGAAGTGTTCGCAATTCAGTCGGTGAAAGTGGAGTCGGGTTGTTTTTTGCATTTTCCACCGTGTACATGAAGATTTCGCCAAGTCCTGTAGAAACAGGACCCATAGAAGTCGATATACCTCCTGGAAGACTTGGTGTAACCCCTTGCAACTTTTCATTCACTAGCTGACGGGCAAAGTAAATGTCCGTGCCTTCCTTAAAAATCGCAGTCACTTGAGATAAGCCGTATCTGGATACTGATCGGGTATAGTCCAGATTAGGAATACCAGCCAAAGCCGTTTCAATGGGGTAGGTGACCTGGGATTCCATCTCGGTTGGAGATAAGCCCTGGGCCTCACTGTTAATTTGAACTTGTACGTTGGTAATATCGGGTACAGCATCAATTGGCAGTTTAAAATAGTTGTAAACGCCAAATGCCCCTATGAATAGGAAAATGATCAGTACCAGCCAACGATTCTTTATCGAGAGCTTTACAATTTGGTCAAACATAAACGCTACTCCTTAATGATCATGAGTAGCGCCAGATTTACCCAGCTCTGCTTTTAATAAATAAGAATTACCTGCTGCATAAATCTGCCCTGCTTTTAGACCAGATTTAACTTCAACAAAACCATTAAATTTATCGCCTAACTCTAGAGGACGTGCTTCAAAGTCATTCCCGACACGAATAAACACCACATCCCAATCACGGAAGTTTTGCAAAGCATCTTCACGGACAACCATCGGTTTCATGCTCTGGTTTTCAAAGATTTGTGCAGTGATTAACTGTCCTGAACGCCATCTGAACTGGTTGGGAATTTCAATAAAAACTTGCGCAGTTCGTGTTTTTGGATCAATCACGTCACTGATATATTTGATGCGCCCCAATGCTTCTTCTGTGCCTGTTTGAGTTTGAGGCTTAACAGTTACTTTATTATTTGGATTAATGGCATCCAGTTGATCCGCAGGCACATTAACCACAGCAATAAGTTGAGATGTATTGGCAATTTTGAACAATGGAGATGATGGCGTTACATTAGAACCAACAGCACCAAGCACTTGTAGAATCGTACCTGACATTGCGGCTCTGACTTCAATTGTTCCATTACCTGCCCCCCCATAGGAACGGATTAAGCTATTCAGCTCATTGGCCCTAGTCTGAGCATTTTCAAATTCACGTTTGGCATTGATGTAGTCAATTTCAGGTGAAACTTTCTTTTGAAATAAAACTCGTTCCTGTTCCATCTTTTTACGGGCAAATTGTAAGGTATCCAATGCAAGCGTACGTTCCGCATTAAGACGGATTAACTCCTGACTTTGCACAGTCGCTAACAGATCCCCCTGATTCACTTTATCGCCAATTGAACGGTACGTTTTTATTAATGTTCCACTCGTTTTAGGTGTAATAAAGCCTTCAAAATTATCAGGAAATTTAAGTTCACCTTTGAGTTCGAGTGCATTTTCAAACATCATGGGTTCAACTTTTAAAAGTTCCAAACCACTGCTCTTGATACTGCTATCAAGCATAGTGACTCGTCCCTCTTTGGTATCCCATTTCCAAGTATGTTTTTTACCTTGATAATCAACATTGATCACCATCAAGAATGAATGTGGCTCATAGACAATTTCATTCCCAATCAGATAATCGCTTTCAGGCTTAAATGATATGGTTTGTTCTGCATCAAGACGCTGGATAAAAATATTGGCACTAATCTCTTCTGGTTTTAATGGCTTATCTTTAAAGTAGCCATACACCCGTAAATGAGGCTCTACCCCTTCCTCGAAGATTTTGACTTCAGCAGCAAAATCACCATCGCGATATAAACGGCCCCCATGCGGGCCTTTTTCATCTCCTGCTACAGCAACTTTTTCTTCAGTCACCTCATTATGACTTGAAGTTTCGGCTTTATTACCCGTTTTGTACCAAGCGATTGCACATAAAACGACTAATAAAGCGATAACACCTGTAGTAATTAAAGTATTGGTTGGTTTATTCATATTTTCAGGCCTTATTCTTGATCTAAATTGGTCACATAATTTCGTTCAACCTCTGCAATTTGATTTTGCAAAGCCAACCACAAATCGAATCGAGCGAGATGTTTATCCAACCAAATTTGCTTAATAGTATTGAATTCAAGTAAAGAAATTTTTCCTGCCTGATACCCCATTTCAGCAATTCTCAAACTTTCTTTGGTGGCAGGAAGTATGGACTGATCATAATTTTTGATCGAATCAATCAGGTTCGATACTTCAATAGACTTATTTTCTAATTCAATTTTGGAGTTACGGTTTACGAGAATAGAACGAGTTTCTGCATGTACTTGCTCCGCTTGTGCAAGTGCAATGCTCCCCTTATTTCGATTAAAAACAGATAGGGGAATAGATGTAGAAACTAAGAAAACTTGATCATTGGTCTCCTGATAGTTCCTTACCCCTAAACCCAGCGTAATATCTGGCACGGCTTCTTTTTTAGCTAATTCATACTGGGTTTTAGCCAGTTGAGTTTTAAGCAAGGCTTCTTGTTCAGATAAGCTCAATTTATCCGCAAAGTTAATGCTTAAAGGAACTTCTATTGCTTGATCAGGTAATACAGATATGAATTTGGAACACAGATTTTTTTGAAATTGAACTTTCTTCACTTCGTTCTGATAACGTAGTTTTGATTCAGACGATAAAGCTGAACTCAATTGAACATCAGATGGAATTACTCTGCCAAACTTCAATTTTTCATTCAGAACATGGGCTTGTCTCGCGTTCATCTTGCTTTCGGTAGAATAAATTTCTACCCGTTTTGAAGCCGCATACCAATTTGACATACAAACACGGAAATCGGCTTTTAATTCAGCCTGACGCTTCAATGCCTCAAATTGGTTATTATTCCCTTGAAACCCTGCCAACTGCCTACGCAAAGCGCGTTTATTATTGAGAGGAATATCCTGGGACAAACCAATCATAGTCGTTGGCCCATCAAGATCTTTAAGGTCTGAATTACCTAAATTGTCTAATTCAAGATTAAACGTAGGATTATTAAGTCTACCGGCATATTTCTGATTTATGGCATATGCGTGTTGAGACTGTTGCAAACTCTTCAAAATTGAATCGTTTGAAATTACCTGTTGTTGTAGCTGAACGTAATCAGATGCTGCAAATAATCGAGTCGTTGCTGCTACTAAACCACAGGCAAGAAATATCTGATATTTTTTAGACATGACTTTACCTATACAAAAAAATGGAAATTATTTTTTGTACAGAAAAATCAATTTCTTAGAACAATTAAACCTTTTGTAAATATATAGGAATTACAAAGATATTCTATCCTTTTCCTAAGTGCATAGGATCGAACGGGTCGTTCAAAAAGACTCAGGAAAAGCAGAATGAGCGGGAGGGAAAAACTTAAGAGAAAAACTGGATCAATTGTAATTTGATCATCAGCTTGAATAGGCTTAGTAGAATGATGAAAAGGTGCTTCATCATAACTGGTCCAGTTGTGATTTTTAGTATCTTCTAAGACTTGCTCTTCAGCATGATGAATAAGAGACCATTGGCTGGAACTGTCTGTTTCAACTGAGATAGTCACATCATGATGATGGTCAAGATTTTTAGCTATAACTGGCGCCCATGTGTAAGCTCCCGTTGTTGTTATCGCAAACAAAAACAGGACAAACGCAAGAATAAGTTTTGAGAACTTATTATGTGGCATACGAAAAAATCATCTCGAGATTCGCAGAAAGCATACTGAATAGAACTTCAAAAGTAAATTGTTACCTAAGATAAAAACTATTTGTATTATTTTTAGAAAAAGGTATGAGTAAGCTACCAAAGATAAGTACTCTAATGTTTGATTTCCTCAACAACCTTATTTTGGAATTATCTTATTCAATACCCACTACTGTTGTTATGCCTGTAATAAGGATCTCATTTCCAAATATATAAAGTGAAGCCAACAAGACTTTAAATGTATATAAAAAATGGTTAAATAATTGCAAGGGGGGCTTTAAAACGTTTTAATCGTAAAGCATTTCCTAGTACAAATATTGACGAGAGCGCCATTGCACCTGCAGCAAATACAGGAGAAAGTAGCAGTCCAAATTGCGGATAAAGTACACCAGCTGCAATAGGAATCAGAGCTGCATTGTAAACAAATGCCCAAAATAAATTTTCACGAATATTGCTTATAGTCGCTTTGCTTAAAGCGATAGCATTCGGCACTCCTTTCAGGTTGCCAGACATCAAAACCACATCAGCAGCTTCAATAGCTACGTCTGTACCTGTACCTATCGCTAAGCCAATATCTGCTTCTGCAAGTGCAGGGGCATCATTAATGCCATCTCCAACATATGCGAGTTTACCATATTGATTTTTTAATTTTTTAACGGCCTCTATTTTACCTTCAGGTAAGACTTCAGCAATAACCTCATCAATACCTAGTTTTTTTGCAATCGCTTGAGCTGTATGACGGTTATCACCTGTAATCATGGCAACCTTTAAACCTAACTGATGTAACGCTTCAATTGCAGCAAATGTTGATTCTTTAATTGGATCTGCTACAGCAATAATGGCAGCAAGTTTCTGGTCAATCGCAACATAGAGAGGGGTTTTTCCTTCTTCTCCCAAACGATCCGAAAATTGAGAAAAAACAGTAGGATTCAAACCTAGTTTTTCCATATATCGATCTGCACCAATATGAACCAAATGCTCAGAAACCTTCGCTTCTATTCCGTAGCCGGTCACTGATTTAAAATCAGCAACAGGAGACAGGATTAATTCCTTATCTATAGCGGCTTGTACAATTGCTCGAGCAATAGGGTGCTCAGACTTTGATTCAACGGCTGCCATCAGTGAAAGTACGGTATTGTATTCAAAACCTTCTAAGACATGCAGATCGGTTAAAATTGGTTTCCCTTCAGTCAGAGTCCCTGTTTTATCAACTGCAACCACTTTAGTTTCTTTGAGCAGCTGTAAAGCTTCACCTTTACGGAATAAAACCCCCATTTCAGCACCCCGCCCAGTTCCCACCATGATTGATGTAGGCGTTGCAAGTCCCATCGCACAAGGACATGCAATAATGAGTACAGCAACCGCGTTCACTAAACTAAACGTTAGGGCTGGTTCAGGGCCGAAGATAAACCACGTAAGAAAAGTTAAAAGAGAGAGACCCATTACTACAGGTACAAACCACATGGTAATTTTATCAACCAATGCCTGAATCGGCAGCTTGGAACCCTGTGCCTGTTCAACCATTCGGATGATTTGAGAAAGCACTGATGAACTACCAACAGAGGTGGCTTTGATATTTAAGCTGCCACTTTGGTTAATTGTTCCTCCTACCACAGTAGAGCCTATCGTTTTTTCAACGGGCATAGGCTCGCCAGTAATCATGGATTCATCAATAAAACTTTGGCCGTGAATAACTTCACCATCGACAGGGATACGCTCGCCTGGTCTAATCTCTACAATCGTTCCTGTTTGAACTTCGGCAATCGGAACTTCTATCACCTGATTATTGAGCTGTATTCTGGCAACTTTAGGCTGCATTCCAACTAGATGTTGAATTGCTAAAGACGTTCGGCCTTTTGCCTTGGCTTCAAAAAATCTACCTAATAGAATTAAAGTGATAATAACCGCTGCAGCTTCATAATAAACATTGACCGTGCCTTGTGGCAGGACACTTGGAAAGAAAGTAGCAACCACTGAATAAAGATAAGCAGCCAATGTTCCTACAGCCACCAAGGAATTCATGTCTGGTGCTAAGCGGAATAAACTTGGGATGCCCTTTTTGAAGAAGCGTCGGCCTGGAAAAATTAATGCTACTGTGGTCAAGAAAAATTGCATTAACCAGCTATTTTGTTGGCCAATGTTATCCATCATAAACGTATGAAAGGCCGGAATCAGGTGTGATCCCATTTCTAAAATAAAAATGGGTAGAGTCAATAAGACTGACAAAATTAAATCTTTTTTAAGTTTTTCTAATTCAATATTCTTTTTATCTTGAAAGCTTTCCGTAGTTTGATGAACTGACTTTGCTTCAAACCCTGCTTTGGTCACAGCCTGAATTAACGAGTCACGAGTGACAGATGAGCTTGCCTGAATAGTCGCTTTTTCAGTAGCCAGATTTACATGTGCTGATTCCACACCCTCAACAGATTTTAAGGCTTTTTCTACTCGACCTACACAAGAAGCACATGACATACCCTCAATCGTAAGCTCTATTGGTTGCAGCGCTTCCACTTCGTAGCCTGCTTTTTCTACGGCTTTAATTAAAGTAGCGCGATCAAGTGGTTGATGCGCATAAATGACTGCTTTTTCGGTAGCCAGATTTACATGAGCCGATTCAACACCCTCAACAGATTTTAAAGCTTTTTCCACACGGCCTACACAAGAAGCACATGTCATCCCCTCAATCTCTAATGTTTCACTGTAGTGTGGCGTATCAGTCATTTCGGTACTCATATACGATCTCTATCATTTAGATATGCTGAGTTCTATATGCGAAGATCAGCTCGAACCAAGATTAGGGGGAATTCAGGGATTACTTTTATTTCAAGCAAGTACAGGTTTTATCTGTACGATGAGGAAAATAAGAGAGAGTAAAAGTGGTAAGGAATTCCCACTGTTACTCTAACAGAGATTAAGCAGGATCAGCTGTAAATCCACGCTCACTGAGAGTGGCAATGACTTGATCCTGACTCACCGTTGTGTTGATTTCAACAATACGGTTTTGTAAATCAATATCGAGTGAGGCATTCGAGTCGAGCTCTTTAATTGCGGTAGTAATGCCGCGTGCACAACCACCACAAGTCATATTAGCGATGTGAAATTTCATATGTTGCTCCTTTTTAACAAAACATTTGTTTAAAACATTAGAACAGTAACTCTAAACTTTCACCATACAACCAGCCTTTTTCTGAATCAGTTACTCGCTGTAACTTGGTCTGTTTACAACCTTACAGTTTTCTTCAGAGTATTCCAAAGAAGAGTGTTCTAATGACTACAGTAAAAGTACTTAACCAACATTAATGTGACTTTAAAATGACATTTTTGTCATCTACGATCACACTGAAATTTATAAGATTAGTTATTTCAATCAATGGTAGTGAACTGAATAGATGAGACCGTTATGGGTTGAAGATAAGCTAAAAACCGGTGACTACCTTTATGTATAATGCCTCATGATGCGATTTTACTGTTCTGATTGTCGTAAGTTGACAGTCCAGTAGAAACTTTATTGCTCAGCTACAAAAGATAAATGCAGTAATGTTAAATTTCCTCAATTCCCTTATTTTGAAATTCTCTTATTCAATACCCACGACAGTGGTTATATAGCCTGTTGTTAATAGAATTGATAGACCTAATAACATCTCAAATAAAATGGCATGACTAAGGTGTTTAGCGAATTTAGGATGTTGAAGACGCGGGGTGAAATACCATTTGTTGAAGGCAGCTAAAAGTAGAATACCTATAACAAAAAACATTTTAACCATGAAACCATAGCCATATGCAGTATTGATTAAGGTATTAAAATCTTTAATTAAAAGAAGAGCTACACTAGCGCCACAGGCGATTAATATCCCAACAATGAAAGCAGCAATACGTCCAAATACATGCATGCGATCTTTTAAAGGTAAACCACTTATTTCCCGGCTGGTTTTCCATAACGGATATAAAGACCCCATCCATAACGACATAACTAGAATATGGATTGATAATAAAATTTGAGCAAGTAAGGTTAAATTAGCGACATGTCCGAGCTGGGAAAAACTAAAAATAATCGGGATAAGTAAAATACAAAATATTGAACTTTCAATTATAGAAAAATGACCTTTGTTCCTGTTAAGTTTAACCACCATGAGAAGAAGTAAAAGAGCAAAACTAATAGAACGAAGAACGTATATATACCCCGTCGGAGTATTAACCAATATATTAATATACGTGGGGTCCACCATACCTGTAATACCAGTATTGGCAAAACTACCAATCAGAATAAAAAATCCCAAGGTACTGGAAATTAGGCCTAATCCAGCGCCAATTGTAATATATTTAAGAATCGATTCTTTTAGTTCAAGATATTGTCTAAGTAAAAAATAGCAAAAGGCTCCACCAACGACAAAAGCTACACTTAAATATAAAATAACCTTAGTTAACCAAGTGGCCCACATCCAATATTCAGAAATCATTATTTTTGTCCATTCTAGAACAACATGCCAGCACCTCACTGACATGTTGAAAGGTAATCAATTCTTATTTAGTTGATTTGATAGTGAAACTATATTCACCATTCATGTTGTGACCATCTTTCCCCATTGTTGTCCAGACAACGGTATATTTACCTTTTTTCAGTTTCGGAAGAGCGACATCAAAGGATTTCTTTAAGTCATGAGTAACTTTATATTTTAAAGGAACATCTCTTCGCTGAGCATCCAGTAACTTAATATTCATCAACATAACCTCTGTACCAAAGTTAAGGGTCAAGTTCTTTGGTTGACTAAGGACAGATGCATTTTCCGCAGGAATCGCACTCACTAAACTCACATGAGCGAACGTAGTTGTAGTAGCCACAATCATCGTTGCAGCTACTACAACATTACGTAGAGCAGTCATTTTATTTTGAAATAATTTCATTTACGTTTCCTCTTGATTCGTTAGTTCATTAGAGATGACTTTATAAAATCTATATTTAATGAGACCACATCATCTCCTCTTATATTTCAATTATTAGTGAGAGACACAAACAGAGCGATGACTTCAAAATTACATTTTTGTCATTTTTAAAATTTAAAATCTTTAACTATTAAAATAATCTTATTGAAAAATAATGATCATTTAACAAACAAATTATGTAGGTGGTTGATTTATGAAATGTAGTAATCATTTTGTCTAAGAAAATAGTAGCTATTTAATTTTTTATATTTTAGTTTAAATATAAACATGTTATGTTTAATTTGATCTAATATAAATTTGTGGGCTAAGCACATGACTCAAACACGTCCAAGAATGACCAAATTATTTGAACAGCTTGGTTTAGCTTCTACTGAAGAAGCAATTGCAAAATTCATAGAGAGCCATCAGCTAGCTGGAGATGTTTTTTTAACACAAGCAATTTTTTGGACTGATGCTCAACGTCATTTTTTAGAAGAAAAACTACACTCTGATGGTGAATGGACGACAGTGATTGATCAATTAAATGAGTCTTTACATGAAAATTCAGTAAAATAATTTTCCGTTAGTATTAAGGATCTACATTCTTCCCTGCATTGAATACAACTCATTCATACAGTAGTACTGTTTTGGAGATGGAATCTCTATTATATAAGTAGTAGATTCCTTACTCTGAAATTTGGATTATAAACCCTAATATTAAAAATAATCTTCTTTACCTTCTAAGTTGACAAAAATAACTAATGATGCGAAAAGGTTTTTTTAGTTAACAGATGTTCACACATGCCTAGAATTGTTTCTGTACCACTTAGTTTAGAACAGCGAGAACGACTCATTTTTCTGGTCAAGCATGCAAAACATTGGCGTGAAAGGCAACGTGCCCAAACTATTCTCTGGCTTTCCGAAGGTAAAAGTGTTGCGGAAGTTGCCACTCTACAAGAACGTATCCCAGAAACCATAAGGCTACAACGCCGACGTTGGGAATTGTATGAGTTTGAATCGATTAAAGAAGGCCATCGCTCAGGTCGACCCAATACATTGATCTCAGACTATCAGGCGAAAATCCTAGATTGGGTCAATACAAGTCCACTCAATGCAGAACAAATCCGAGTCAAACTACATGAAGAATACGAAGTGTCCGTGTCTGTTGAAACCATTCGTAAGTTTTTACGTGATTCAGGTATGGTCTTCAAGCGTACCCGTCATAGCTTGAAAAAAAAGAGATCCGATTGCATTTGAACAAGCAACACAGCAGATTGAAGAATTACGAGAGCAAGCGGCACGTGGTGAAATTATATTAGGTTATGTTGATGAAACAGGATTTTCATCTACACCTGATAACCGCTATGCGTGGACAAAGATAGGTGATGTTCATGCGGTTGATGCAATAAGATTAAAACGAGTTAATGTCATGGGGTGTTTGCTTTCAACGGGGAAACTGGTGACAAGCTGTTTACAAGAGTCAGTGAAAAGCACTTGGTTTTATGCCTATTTAACTGGAATAGCTCAACAAGTAAAACAGATGTATAACCTTCCATTGGTTCTTATTGTTGATAATGCCTCGATTCATAGAAGTAAAAAGATGGCTGATTACAGAGAGCTACTTAAAACTAACTTTTCGACGAATCTGTATTTTATTCCAGCTTATAGCCCTGAGTTAAATCGAATCGAGATAGTATGGAAGCAGATGAAATATTATTGGCGAGATTTTCAAGTCATGACAGCTGACAAAATAGAGCAATGGGTGGAGAAAGTATCAAACCAATTCGGAAAAGAATACATGTTTACTTTTTAATGACAACTTATCTAATAAATATACCAATAAGTTTAATAATTAAATTATCCACCCTTTTTTCTATAAAAAACTATTTTGATCAACTGTATTTTTTCTTTAAAGGAATAACAGTGTAAATTACATTAAGAATGTGTCTCTAACTAGCCTTGGAGTCATCTAATCATTTCATTTTTATTTTTTTAAGCACATAAAATCATAACAACTTTAATAGTTTTAAAAGATTAATATTAAATAAAATTTTTGTCATCTCAGCATAGACTATATATTTCGAGAAGATCTCAAAATTACATTTTTGTCATTTTTAAAAATAATTAATTAATAGTGCTAAAATTTTTAAGAGAGACAGAGAATAACCAAAAATTTCATCAGTTTAGTAGTCAAATTCCTAGACTCTGTTCAGTACTAAAACATAGCTTTTACTTCCAAATTATTTAAAGGAAAAAATTATGATGAAATTCAAAAACATTTTTTTGGGCTTATGTATCGCAGCCGCGTCATTGAATACATTTGCACAGCAATCCGATGAACACAAAGATCACCACCCTGAAAAAACAGCACCATCTGCAGTAACAATTAAGCAAACAGTTACCAGCACCACTGCTACAGATAAAATGGCTGCAATGGACCAGCACATGAAAGCAATGCAAGCCATGCATGCAAAGATGATGGCTGCAAAAAACCCTCAAGAACGTCAAAAACTTATGGCTGAGCACATGAAACTCATGCAAGGAGGTATGAGCATGATGAAACAGATGAGCGGCCAAAGCATGAATGCAAATATGGCTGACCGTCAGCAGATGATGGAAAAACGTATGGACATGATGCAGATGATGATGGACTGTATGCCTCCCTCCACAACTAAATAATTACCCATGAATTAGAGAGGGAAGCACCATGAACCATCAACCTCAAGAACATAATTCAGTACCTAACTTTTGGTCTACACGTTATGCCATCGGCCTATTCGTGATTGGTGGTGTGGCAGCCTATTTTCTCTTAACCGAGCATTTGGCCCATGTCGTTGGTGTTTTACCCTTTTTACTCCTTTTAGCATGCCCACTCATGCATATTTTTATGCATGGTGGTCATGGACATCACCATCATCAACAGAAAAATCCAGACACATCAGATAATAAAAAATCACGCGAACCAGGAGACCCCTCATGAATCATGCGGAATCGGCCTATGGTCTGTGGTGGCTCGTCATCATAAATTCGGCAATTTTCATTATGTTTGCCTTCAGTTTTTTTAAACCCGCCACAGCACGAGACTGGCGTACTTTTAGCGCTTTCTCTGCTTTCATCATTGCATTGTTTGTCGAGATGTATGGTTTCCCTTTAACCATTTACCTGTTGTCAGGCTGGCTACAAACTCGCTTTCCTGAACTTGATTTGCTGTCGCATAACTCAGGTCACTTATGGTCAACGCTACTGGGTGAAAAGGGTGATCCACATTTTGGCATTCTGCACATCGCGAGTTATATTTTTTTGGGCTATGGTTTCTATTTACTATCAAAAGCATGGCAGGTGTTGTACCACGCACAACGTCATCACCAATTGGCAGTAAGCGGACCCTATGCGCGCATACGCCACCCGCAATACGTAGCTTTTGTAATGATCTTGCTGGGTTTTTTATTGCAATGGCCAACTTTACTGACACTGATTATGTTTCCGATCTTACTGATTATGTATGGGCGCCTAGCAATCACGGAAGAGGCTGAGATGAGTAAACAGTTTGGTACTGTCTATGACAGCTATGCTCAACAGACTCCAAGATTTATTCCAAAATTCGGCCATAAAACCACTTTACCATAGGAGAATTATTTATGTCAGATCAAAAAAATCATAACCAGGACCATATGGCACAGGCTACAACAGACGTACTGAAAGACCCAGTCTGTGGTATGACCGTCACTGAAGAATCGAAATACCATGAGGAATTTAAGGGGAAAACTTACTTTTTTTGCAGTGATAAATGTCAATCAAAGTTTCATAGCAGCCCGGTGCAATATATCGCTAAACCCGCAACGACGACTGCCGATGCACATACACAGCATCATCAGACTGTTCAACACGTTAATGCGGCAAGCACAACAGGTACGACCATCTATACATGCCCAATGCATCCAGAAATCAGGCAAGATCATCCTGGAAACTGTCCTAAATGCGGAATGACACTGGAGCCACTCATTCCTGAATTAGAGGAAGATGAGAATCCGGAGTTACGTGATTTCCGCCGACGCTTCTGGTGGACACTGCCATTGACCATCATCGTGACTTTTTTGGCGATGTTTGGTCATCAAATGAACCTGTTCAATATGGCTGTTCAGAGCTGGATTGAACTGGTGTTGTCACTCCCAATTGTACTTTGGGCAGGTTGGCCATTTTTTTCCCGGGGTTGGCAATCGGTTGTGAATCGCAGCCCGAACATGTGGACGCTGATTGGTTTGGGCACTGGAGCTGCATTTATTTATAGTGTGGTCGCAACCATTGCACCGCAAATCTTCCCAGACTCATTTATTTCCATGGGTCGTGTCGCTGTTTACTTTGAAGCTTCAGCGGTCATCATTTCATTGACCCTACTGGGACAAATATTGGAGTTAAAAGCACGTTCGCAAACTTCTGCTGCAATTAAGTCACTCCTTGGGCTCGCTCCTAAAACAGCTCGCCGAATCCTGCCTGATGGAACTGAAGAAGATGTTCCTCTAACGCATGTCCATGTAGGAGATTTACTCAGAATTCGCCCAGGTGAAAAAGTGCCTGTGGATGGTGTAATCACTGAAGGAAGTAGTTCAGTGGATGAATCGATGCTGACAGGTGAACCTTTACCTATCACTAAACGTATCGGCGATAAAGTCATTGGAGCTACCCTGAATACCAATGGTTCATTGATCATGCGTTCAGAGAAAATTGGTTCAAGTACCATGTTATCCCAGATCGTACAGATGGTGGCGCAAGCTCAACGATCGAGAGCACCAATGCAACGTATGGCTGATCAGGTAGCAGGTTGGTTCGTCATGGCTGTAGTGATCATTGCCTTGCTTACCTTCTTTGTATGGGGACTATTCGGCCCAGAAGAATCAAGCTGGGTTTATGCATTAATCAATGCTGTGGCAGTACTCATTATTGCCTGTCCTTGTGCACTAGGCTTGGCAACTCCAATGTCTATCATGGTTGCGACGGGTAAAGGTGCTACTCATGGTGTGCTGTTCCGTGATGCAGCAGCCATTGAGAATCTACGCAAGATTGACACACTAATCATCGATAAAACAGGTACGTTAACTGAAGGACGCCCTGTATTCGATCGTGTAGTTGCCGCATCAGGTTTTGACGAATCTGAAGTATTACGTTTAGCCGCCAGTCTTGATCAAGGCAGTGAACACCCGCTAGCCGAAGCGATTGTAAACGCAGCACACGAACGTGGCCTGTCTCTTGAAACACCAGATAATTTTGAATCAGGCTCAGGGATTGGTGTTCGAGGTCAAGTGGGCGATCGTCAGTTAGCTTTGGGCAACACAGCACTGATGGAGCAATTAGGTATCTCGGTACAATCTCTGATTCCGCAAGCCGAAGAGCTGCGTTCAGAAGGTGCAAGTGTGATGCATCTAGCCATCAATGGTGAATTGGCCGGCCTGCTTGCAGTATCCGATCCCATCAAAAAAAGTACCCCTGAAGCACTTGCCACCCTGAAGGAAGCTGGACTACGTATCGTGATGGCAACAGGAGATGGTCTCACCACTGCCCGTTCAGTCGCATCACGTCTGGGTATTGATGAGGTACATGGTGAAGTTAAACCCGCAGATAAACTCGAACTTGTCAGCAAATTGCAGAAGCAAGGTCGCATCGTGGCAATGGCCGGCGATGGAATCAATGATGCACCAGCACTAGCCAAGGCTGATGTCGGTATCGCTATGGGGACCGGAACTGATGTCGCAATGAATAGTGCCCAAGTTACGCTGGTCAAGGGAGATTTACGAGGGATTGCTGTTGCCCGTTCACTTTCGGAAGCTACTGTCGGCAACATGAAACAGAACCTCATGTTTGCTTTCCTTTACAATGCTTTGGGTGTCCCTATCGCGGCTGGCGTACTATATCCATTTACCGGTTGGTTGTTGTCACCGATGATTGCCGCCTTGGCTATGAGTTTGAGTTCAGCTTCAGTCATCACGAATGCCCTTCGCCTGCGAAATAAAAAGTTATGATAGAGAGTTCTTTTCTTCCACCAGATGTACCAGGTCTTATTGCAGCACTTGCCATCGGCCTGCTCATTGGTTTAGAACGAGGATGGCACGATCGTGAATTGCCCGAGGGCAGCCGAGTAGCAGGCCTACGTACCTTCACATTGACAGGATTGCTCGGAGGAGTGCTCGGTCATTTACAACCAAACTTCGGGCCTTGGCCGCTGGTCGCGGCCGTATTAGGGCTTTCCTTATTATTAACAGTGTCCTACGCGCGTACCGCAAAACTTTCCGGTAATCTAAGCGCTACCACGACGATCGCGATGCTGTTGACATTAGTTTTAGGTGCATATGCATCCCATGGTAATGTTACTTTAGCATTAACCGCGGCTGTAATCGTCGCTGTATTTTTGGATCTCAAGCCAACCTTACACGGTTGGCTACGCTTGATAGAGCATCGTGAATTAACCGCATCCCTGCAGTTGCTGGTACTTTCTGTCGTTATATTACCCTACTTACCCAATACGGGTCTGGGACCTTTTGCTGCATTAAATCCTTACCAGTTATGGTGGGCAGTGATCCTGATTGCCGGACTCTCTCTGGCAGGTCATTTTGCCATGCGGCTTACCGGTTCAGAAAGAGGCATATTCTGGACAGGTCTATTGGGTGGTTTGGCATCTTCTACAGCTGCAACTGTCGCACTGGCACGCTATGCACGCCAGCACCCCGTCATGGTCAGTGCTGCTATTTCTGGAACATTGGCTGCCTGTGGCATCATGTTTTTTCGTATGGTTGTGCTGATAGGCGTCATTGAGCCAGCATTGCTAAGCACTTTTGGTGGTGCAATGATGATTGCGGGAATCCTTCTGCTGGGTATGGCATTGTGGAGACAACGCCAAATTACCAGCGCTGAAAACAACGATCGAACAATAGAAGCAATGGCTCCTTTTGATCTTGGGACAGCATTCAGCTTCGCTGCTTTCCTGGCCGTCATGGCAGTCTTGGTCCCGGCAGCAAAACTGATGTGGGTATAGGATTTTAGCTGTCTCTTATACACATCTCCGAGCCCACGAGAC